>NZ_CP115022.1:0-234572 GCF_014596785.2 Klebsiella sp. K4 | reverse complement strand
CTTGATCCTCAACGGTTATCCACAAAAGAATGTCGTTATACGTATCGCAGTCAACGGATATACATACCTCAGTAAATACCGTTGCATATCACAGTATTAGATTTCGCATACAGCAGTCAACTTTTTACATTCCACAGTCGATCCAGTATGACGTTCAAGCCAGTTACAGCGCCTGCTGCAGCGATCCGGGGATCTCTTTAGGATCTCAATATGATCTCTTTGGGATCAATTACTGGATCGAAGCAATGAATAACGTTAATCCCCAGCCAGATCTACCCCACCACATTCAGGGTTCTGCAAGGGTAATCTGAATGCCGCATGAGTAACTCTCCCTGATTTAACATTAAATATTGACTGCGATATGTAGAATCTTCTTTTGTTGTTGACCAGCCCTCGGCTTTTAGTTTCATACCATAGTCAATTTTTCACATATCACAGTCAACTTCATGAAGATAGACTAATCCGGAGAAGTATCCGGCATCGTAGCGTTCGTGCTTTGTGCAGTCTCTGTGCTTTTCCACTTCCTCACTGCGTGAGATCGCTTACTGCGGCGAGCGGCAGTGAGAAATATTGACTGCGGTATGTGATTGAGCCTCTCTTCTCCGGTTTACAGCTTTCATTACAGTCAGCTTTGCAATTTTCAGATGACTTTGCGATTTTATTGTTGCTTTGCAAATAATTCCAAGATTTAATAAAATGATGCAAAGTGATGATTAAAGGATGCTCAGAATGGGACTGATGGATATACTTAACCAGTGCATTACTGCTGGACATGAGATGACGAAGGCTATCGCCATTGCGCAGTTTAATGACGACAGTCCGGAAGCAAGGAAGATCACCCGCCGCTGGAGAATTGGTGAAGCGGCGGATCTGGTTGGCGTTTCTTCTCAGGCAATCAGGGATGCAGAGAAAGCCGGCCGGTTACCTCACCCTGATATGGAAACCCGTGGCAGAGTTGAACAACGTGTTGGTTATACCATCGAACAAATCAATCATATGCGGGATGTGTTCGGTACCCGACTGCGGCGTGCAGAAGATGCTTTCCCTCCGGTGATCGGGGTTGCGGCTCATAAAGGGGGGGTTTACAAAACCTCCGTTTCTGTTCACCTAGCTCAGGACCTAGCCCTGAAAGGACTCCGTGTTCTTCTCGTTGAAGGCAATGACCCACAGGGAACGGCTTCTATGTATCACGGATGGGTGCCCGATCTTCATATTCATGCTGAGGACACTCTCCTGCCCTTTTATCTTGGGGAAAAGGATGATGCCAGCTACGCTATAAAGCCCACCTGCTGGCCTGGCCTTGATATCATCCCGTCCTGTCTGGCACTGCACCGCATTGAAACTGAGCTGATGGGGAAATTTGACGAAGGCAAATTACCTGCTGACCCGCACCTGATGCTCCGTCTGGCCATTGAAACGGTCGCTCATGATTATGACGTGATTGTTATCGACAGTGCACCCAACCTTGGTATCGGTACGATAAATGTTGTATGCGCTGCTGATGTATTGATTGTCCCTACTCCGGCAGAGCTGTTCGACTACACCTCCGCACTGCAGTTTTTCGATATGCTTCGTGACCTGCTTAAGAACGTGGATCTTAAAGGCTTCGAGCCAGATGTCCGTATTCTGCTTACCAAATACAGTAATAATAACGGCTCGCAGTCCCCGTGGATGGAAGAACAAATTCGGGATGCCTGGGGAAGCATGGTCCTTAAAAATGTTGTGCGCGAAACGGATGAAGTCGGTAAAGGTCAGATCCGTATGAGAACCGTTTTTGAACAGGCTATCGATCAACGTTCTTCAACAGGTGCCTGGCGTAATGCCCTCTCTATCTGGGAGCCTGTTTGCGATGAGATTTTTGATCGTCTGATTAAACCACGCTGGGAGATTAGATAATGAAGCGTGCCCCTGTCATTCCAAGACATACCACACATACTCAATCGACTGAAGATACCTCATCACCGGCGCCGGCTGCGCCGATGGTGGATTCATTAATTGCGCGCGTGGGTGCTATGGCCCGCGGTAATGCCATCTCTCTTCCGGTATGTGGACGGGAAGTAAAATTTACCCTTGAAGTGCTCCGGGGAGACTCTGTTGAGAGCGCTTCACGCGTATGGTCAGGCAATGAGCGCGATCAGGAACTACTTACCGAAGATGCTCTGGATGATCTCATTCCTTCATTTTTACTGACTGGTCAGCAGACTCCAGCTTTCGGCCGCCGGGTTTCCGATGTCATTGAAATTGCAGACGGCAGCCGTCGCCGTAAAGCCGCAATCCTGACGGAAAGTGATTATCGCATTCTGGTTGGTGAACTGGACGATGAGCAGATGGCAGCATTGTCCCGACTGGGTAACGATTATCGGCCGACGAGTGCTTATGAACGTGGTCTGCGTTATACAAGCCGGCTGCAGAATGAGTTTGCTGGAAATATTTCTGCACTTGCCGATGCGGAAAACATCTCTCGTAAGATCATTACCCGCTGTATCAATACGGCCAAACTGCCTAAATCCGTTGTTGCCCTGTTTGCACATCCTGGAGAACTGTCTGCCCGGTCAGGTGAAGCCCTTCAGAAGGCTTTTGCAGATAAAGAAGAATTACTGAAGCAGCAGGCTGAGACTCTCCACGATCAGAAGAAAGCGGGACTAATCTTCGAAGCTGAAGAGGTCATTAGTCTTTTAACATCCGTACTGAAACAATCTTCCGCATCAAGAGTTAATCTGAGCTCACGTCATCAGTTTGCTCCAGGGGCAACAGCATTGTACAAGGGCGATAAAATGGTGCTTAACCTGGATAGGTCCCGCATTCCTGCGGAGTGTATAGAGAAAATAGAAGCCATTCTTAAGGAGCTTGAGAAACTAGGAGTTTGATGCGGACACGCTTTAGTCTACGGTTATCTCCCTTTACTTCATTTCCTTTCTCACAGGCCAGAAAAAATAACTGGCCTGAATACTCTCTATGGGACCACGGTCCCACCTGCATCGTCGTTTAGGTTTTCAGCCTGGGGCCACGGTCCCACCTGTATCGTCGTTTAGGTTTCAGCCTGGGACCACGGTCCCACCTGTATCGTCGTTTAGGTTTTCAGCCTGGGACCACGGTCCCACCTGCATCGTCGTTTAGGCTTTCAGCCTGGGACCACGGTCCCACCTGCATCGTCGTTTAGGTTTTCAGCCTGGGACCACGGTCCCACCTGCATCGTCGTTTAGGCTTCCAGCCTGGGACCACGGTCCCACCTGTATCGCCGTTTAGGTTTCAGCCTGGGACCACGGTCCCACCTGCATCGTCGTTTAGGCTCCCAGCCTGGGACCACGGTCCCACCTGCATCGTCGTTTAGGTTTTCAGCCTGGGGCCACGGTCCCACCTGTATCGTCGTTTAGGTTTCAGCCTGGGACCACGGTCCCACCTGTATCGTCGTTTAGGTTTTCAGCCTGGGACCACGGTCCCACCTGCATCGTCGTTTAGGCTTTCAGCCTGGGACCACGGTCCCACCTGCATCGTCGTTTAGGTTTTCAGCCTGGGACCACGGTCCCACCTGCATCGTCGTTACATTATTAGTTTGGGATCGCAGTTCCATCAATGCCTGTCACGAACAGGTATTGGCATGGCGCCGGTGACCCGTTGAGCGGAGTAATCACGCAGCAGGACTGCTATTACAGGCGATGGTGAGAGCTCTGTTGGGAAATGAACGAAGCATGCATGTTGAGTGAAATCTGCAAAATTTCGCAGGGTATGCGGCTTAATTTTTAATTTCCGCCAGCATTTTTAAAGCCAGTTGCCGCCGCTGCGCGTAGGCCGGTCCTTCGTTCGGCCGGTAACCAGTTCCGGCCGTTTTACGACCTTGGGATCACCTCGTCAGCAGTGTCTCCACTGTGATGTCGTTTGTCACGTTGTCCGATCACAAAATATATTGGTTTTGACGTTCTGTTATCAATTGCGCCAGGTCTTTTTCGTCCAGAAGATCGAGCATTTTTTCCTACAGAACCGCGGGCACACAATAAAAAAACAGGCCGGTTGCTGTCAATAATAGCGACCGGGTAGCCGCAGCCGGCACCGGCGCTGGCCACCGGATCGTTTTTAAGTTCGCTGACGCTGGCAGTTACATCACACAGAATGATATTTGTCATGGTTCCCCCCTGAGACAAGTCATCTGCATGATCGGTAAAGTATGATCTGGCAGCAAGTTCCGTCTGTCATTTCGCCGGTCAGAAACGGGCAACCGGCAGCTCCTTCCAGCGGGTGGTATATGCCGATGAAGGCATCTCACGTTTCATCGGCCATTCCGGGGCAATTCCTCTACCGGCAAACCATACTTTACCCAGCCCTGAGTTGTTGATCCCGTCCAGAACCATCATCAGCTCAGCACTGTGAGGCCGTGGCGTCAGCAATGATGTCCCTGGTGTCCTGAGTGGGTGTAAGTAGTTTCTCCGTGGCCACGTTGCCGTAGTAAGGCTCTTTAACGGCGAACGGAGACGTTTTGATGGAAACGGAAATATGCCGTAAGCGTCAAGTCACTGCCGCCTGTGATTCCAGTCCCGGGATCGCTAGCTTAGAGCTCCGTCTAATTTAGAAGGAGTTCTGTTCATGGAAAATGCTGCCAACTGGCGAACTGAATCGCGTACCGTCTATTCCAGTGACTTCAAACTTCGGATGGTCGAACTGGCTTCACGACCAGATGCCAACGTCGCACAACTGGCGCGGGAACATGGCGTTGATAATAATCTCATTTTTAAGTGGCTACGCCTCTGGCAGAGAGAGGGGCGAATCTCTCGTCGAATGCCTGCAACTATCGTGGGGCCGGTGGTACCTCAATCTCTTCCGGCTTCTCCGACTCTGTTGTCCGTCGACGTTATCAACGACCCGTTGCCCGCCGCAGAGAATGACACTCTGTGTACGTTCTCCTCCGCTCACGCCAGCGCCACTTCCTGTCATGTTGAGTTCCGCCACGGCAAAATGACGCTGGAGAACCCGTCGTCAGAGTTGCTGACTGTGCTGATCCGCGAACTGACCGGGAGGACACAATGATATCCCTCCCGTCAGGCACCCGCATCTGGCTGGTCGCCGGGGCCACGGATATGCGTAAATCCTTCAACGGGCTGGGCGAACAGATACACCACGTTCTGGATGAGGATCCCTTCTCCGGCCATCTGTTTATCTTCCGGGGACGCCGTGGCGATACCGTGAAAATACTCTGGGCTGATGCTGATGGTCTGTGCCTGTTTATCAAACGCCTGGAAGAGGGACAGTTCGTCTGGCCTGCTGTACGCGACGGCAAAATCGCGATCACCCGCTCACAACTTGCCATGCTCCTTGATAAGCTGGACTGGCGCCAGCCAAAAATATCCCGCCTTAACTCACTGACAATGTTGTAAAAAAATCATAACCGCATTATAAAAGCGGTTATGAATCACGACTATCTCGCCCGTATCGCTGCGCTGGAAGACGCGCTTCGCCAGAAAGACAGTCAGCTCAGTCTCGTTGCAGAGACTGAGTCGTTCCTGCGTTCTGCACTGGCCCGCGCAGAAGAGAAAATAGAGAACGAAGAGCGCGAGATAGAGCATCTGCGGGCTCAGATAGAAAAACTGCGTCGAATGTTGTTCGGTACCCGCTCCGAAAAACTTCGCCGACAGGTTGAAGAAGCCGAAGCCCTGCTGAAACAGCAGGAGCAGCAAAGCGATCGCTACAACGGACGGGAAGACGATCCGCAGGTACCTCGCCAGTTACGTCAGTCCCGCCATCGTCGCCCGTTACCGGCACACCTTCCCCGCGAGATACATCGGCTGGATCCTGCGGAAACCAGCTGTCCGGAATGCGGCAGCGGTATGGCGTACCTCAGCGAAGTCAGCGTGGAGCAGCTGGAACTGGTCTCCAGCGCCCTGAAAGTGATCCGCACGGTCAGGGTGAAAAAGGCCTGCACCCGATGTGACTGTATCGTTGAAGCACCTGCGCCATCACGTCCCATCGATCGGGGTATCGCCGGGCCGGGTCTGCTGGCCCGCGTGTTAACGGCCAAATACTGCGAACACCTGCCGCTGTATCGCCAGTGCGAAATCTTTGCCCGTCAGGGCGTGGATCTGAGCCGGGCTCTGCTCTCCAACTGGGTGGATGCCTGTTGCCGGTTAATGGCCCCGCTGGATGAGGCCCTTTACCACTACGTGATGGACTGCCACAAACTGCATACGGATGACACTCCGGTTCCGGTGCTTGCACCGGGCAGAAAGAAGACGAAAACCGGGCGTATCTGGACGTATGTACGTGACGACAGAAGCGCAGGTTCATCAGATCCGCCAGCGGCATGGTTCGCCTTCTCGCCAGACCGGCAGGGAAAACATCCTCAGCAACACCTTCGCCACTATCATGGTGTGCTGCAGGCGGATGCCTTCGCAGGCTACGATCGGTTGTTCAGTCCGGAACGTGAAGGAGGGCCGCTGACAGAAGCCGCATGTTGGGCCCATGCCCGCCGAAAAATCCATGATGTCTATATAAGCACTCACACAGCGACAGCAGAAGAAGCCCTGAAACGTATCGGTGAGCTGTACGCGATAGAAGAAGAAATACGCGGCCTCACGACAGAAGAGCGTCTGGCAGCCAGACAATCGCAAAGCAAACCACTGCTGGCATCGCTGCATGAATGGCTGGTAGAAAAAAATGAGACGCTGTCGAAAAAGTCCCGTCTGGGCGAAGCGTTCGTTTATGTCCTGAACCAGTGGGATGCGCTGTGCTACTACTGTGAAGATGGCCTGGCAGAGCCTGATAACAACGCTGCCGAACGAGCCCTTCGTGCCGTCTGTCTTGGGAAAAAGAATTTTATCTTCTTCGGCAGCGACCACGGTGGTGAGCGCGGAGCCCTGCTGTACGGACTGATCGGGACGTGCAGGCTGAATGGTATCGATCCGGAAGCCTACCTTCGCCATATCCTGAGCGTACTGCCGGAGTGGCCCAGCAACAAAGTGGCCGAACTGCTGCCATGGAACGTGGTTCTTACCGATAAATAACCGTCAATACGGCGCTCACTTAACGCTTACTACGTATCGGGGAAGAGAACAGAATTTTGTGAGGCGGCGTGAGGAATGAGGGCGTAGAAGATTATGATTAAGAAAACATTATGCAGCTTATTGCTGGCCGTACTTTGTGGCGGCATGGTTGGCCCCGCAGTGAGTACGGAGAATGACCATCAGTATATTAGTATTCGTAATACGGATAGCAGTTGGGTGCAGGGCGTGTGTTCTTTGGTATTCCGGCTGGATAACGGCGGTGATGGGACATTCAATAACCTGACAGTCAGCTTACAATTAACTGATAAATCGGGAGCCGTTCTGGAAAAAGGAACTCTTGATGTTCAGCCGTTTGGCGATAGCAGTGCTACTCGCTCAACCCTTTCGGCAACTGAATTCAGCTGTGATGCGGTTGAAAATACAGCTAACATCGTGATTACCGACGTTGAGGAAACGTCTTCGGATGGTTCAGTCCATGCTCTGCCACTGTCGATGTTTGATCCGCAATATTATCAACCATTAAAAATGAGCGTACAAAAAAGCGGATAGCTTTAGCTGCCTTCTATGGGGATGATAGATATACATCCCCATTACGACGAAATAAGCGTTTATGCTTTGTTGATTAAATCGATAATACGATCGCCTTCTGTATCTTCTTGCGCAAATCGGCTAAAGATGCTGCCATCGTTTTGTGTACCCACCTTGATAGGTTCCTTGCAATCTTTGTGGAAGATTCTTTTCCCTTTTTTTGTGACAACCACACCTGACATATCGCCGTGCTGCTCTTTATCGTAAACAATATATTCATAGGGGCCTTTGACGACACGTATCCAGTAAAGCGAGCCACCGGCGATCATCTGAGAATTATAGTAGGCGTTAACCCCCGGTTGATTAGTGACAAGATTCAGCTCAGCAGTCGGAGCAGACTGGGTTCCCAGGGCATATCCCGCGCTATCCTGCGCAATAAAGGCGCTGGCGTATTTATTATTGGTGAGCAGGCATTCCAGCGTTAATTGTTCCTGATCCTCCGCACTGTAAGACGCAGCTAAAGCTGTCTGGCTGAGTGACATACAGACAATGGTCAACGCCGCAATTCGTAGAGTTAATTTCACGTTCCTTACTCCTTTATAAACTGACATGTTTAAGATTAGTGGCCGTTCTTTACTTGTTTGCAGGTATCCAGCCAGCCAGCTGTATCAATTTTGCCGTTCGCTAGGTATTTTTGCTGATTCTGCCAATGAGCAGCGAGGAACGGCTTAAGACCGGAAAGACGTTTATTCAGCATCAGCATCTGATTGAACACGTTCACTTCGCCTTTTAGCCCTGCTTGCCCATACAGGGTGCCGGAATCCACCAGACTGCTGGCGTAGTAGCTCGTTAGCTGCTGTAGACGATCGGTTTGTTCCGCCAGCTTATTTTTGCGGATGGCACAGTTGGCATCGCTGCTGTCTTTATCTTTGCACAGCAGCTCATAATTGTGATTGAGGAAGTCAAGGAAACGACCATCGTCCTGTAATTTGGTACAGAGAAAAGAGCCCAGATTCAGGCTGGCGCGGATAGACTGTGCTCTTTCTTCTTGCTGCTGCTGGTTGCTGGCACGAAGTTGGTTTTCCAGATCTTTCAGCTTTTTCTTCAGCTCGCCGTCTTCAACGCCAGAAGCCAGGCTACCTAACGCTTTCGCCGTATCATTGGACCCGGATTTGCTGCTCTCTGCGCCCGTTTTATCATCACCGAGAGTCGACCAGTTTTTCTCAAGAAGTTTGACCCGGTCCGTTGAGGTAATTGCCTGGGAAACCAGCACCAACCGCAGGCCCATTGTTTTACTGGTAAAAGGCTGGGCATTATCGTAATAGTTAATTTCTTTACGGCTAGCGCTGCGGATATCCGACTCACTGGACATCACGCTGCCGCCACGCACCACAAAACCGCCAGCCTGGCCATGCAATCGATTAATTTTATTGAGGTAGAAGGGGGTAAACATCATCTCAGAGACGTTGCCTAACATATCGTACAGGCCGAGCGGGTTAGGATTTAACAGACCGATGAGCTGAAGTTTCCCGTTTGAGGACTGCGAACCGGAATACCACTCATAATTTTTGATGTCGTCCATCGGATAACGGGAATCACGAAACTGTGCGGTATCCACTTTCAGACCGCCGCGCGCGGCAAACTCCCACTCTACTTCGGTGGGCAGTCGTAAAAAACCTGGCTTGTTATCTTCTTTCGGCAGCTTGTCGAGCGCGTTTGCGCGTAACCACTGGTTATATTTATCGGAGAAATTAACGGCCTCAAACCAACTGATGCTGGTTTGAGGGAGGCTAAGTTTACGCGATGGTGTCGGGCAAGTATCGGAAGTTAATGCCTGATATTGCAATGCCGTCAGCTCATATTTCGCCATTAAATAATAACGGCCTTTATTTTGGGGCGTTTCAGTAAAGCTACCGGCGATAAACGTGGGATAACTGTGTTCCACAAAGCCCCATTCACCGCCATCTTCCCCTAAGGTGATGGGAATATCATCCAGAGGACCGGCTACTGGAATTTCTACCCGACGAAATACCATCGAACCTTCGCAGGGCATAGGCAAAATCACGTCATCGCTATCTGGCTTCGGATTATAGGTTTTCTCTGCCCACGGTTCTGCCAGCGCGGGGGAGATCTTCACCAGCAGGGCTAGCGCCAGGCAGCGCGATAATGTGGAAGGAGTAAAGGCCATGAACGATCTCCGCTAAAATAGATGCTTAGGGCAAATTAAAAAAATAAGGGTTATGCCTCGCGCAGGCTCTGCGCAGGTTCAATATGGATCGCGCGCCAGGCACCGATACCGGCAACCAGCGTCGCCACAACCAGCGTCAGTAAGAGGGCGATAAGGCCGTGTAAGGGCGTTATCTTGCAAATCATCTGACCGGTGGCCTGGCTTGTGGACAGCGCCCGGTTAAATATCTGGCTGGCTAAAAAATAGATGCCAAAACCGCCGATATAGGCCATCAGGCTGAGCAAAGCGCCCTGACTAATGACGTAAACGCCTACGGCTGGTCGCGTGAAGCCCAGCAGACGAAGTACCGCAATATGCTTACGTTTACGATCAACATTGGCGATAAACGAGCCGATTAACGAGGCGATACAGCCAATGAGCGCGGTGATGGCGATCGTGTTAAAGATGATGCCCAACACACGGTTAATGCTTTTTACATTCTCAATATCCGCCAGCCGACTGGTGGTTTCGATGCGTTGGGCGCGCAAATCGCGTTCAAGGCTGGCGACATGGTCAATATCGCGTGCGTACAACCTTGCGCGGGCGTAGCGCGGCGCGTTACCGTTAAGCTGAGCGCCGCTGGCGACCCCTAACGCTGTTACCGCATAGCCATCGCGAAAATGTTCAAGAGCCATTAATAACGCGGGGCGGGTAAAGATAGCGGGGCGATTAAAATAGGTGGCTGGCAAAATCCCCACCACGGTCACGCGCTTACGTCCCCATTCGCGGCGTTCATCGAGCATACGACTCACGCGTAACGTGAGCGTATCACCGGTTTTCACCGCCAGCTTGCGTGCCGCTTCCTGAGTAATAACAACTTCATGGTCATGATGGAGCACCTGCGTGCCGAGCAAAGGATCGCCAGCCTCTGTCGGAATGACTTCCGCATTTTCAATAAAATGTGTGCTGTCCGTCTGCAAGTCAGTCAGCGTATTGAGCGAGCGCGTTTGCCCGATGGCGAAGCCGACATCAGGCCGCTGCCGTAGCTGCGTAATCCAGTGCTGATCGTAGCTTCCGCTGCTCAACATGCGGATCTCCAGATTGCGGGGATCGTTGGCCAGATCGTTTTGTAACTGGTTCACAATGCCAAAGCGCAGGCCAAAAAGGAGCAGTAAAGGGGCGATGACCGCAACAAGAGAGGAGACGATGCAAAAAGAGATGATGCGATCGTGCCACAGGTCTTGCATTGCAAGGCGACCGAGCAGTCTTGCACGATTAAAGGACAAAGTAAGTACCTCCCCGTTCGCTCTGTGATGACGCCGTCAGCGATTCTGGCTGCGCAGCTAAACAGGGTAAATTGAAGTGTTTGACCAGAGGCCAGTCATGGCAAACGACCAGCGCCATCATGTCTTCCTGACGGACTAGTTCGATAAACAGGCTAAATAATTTCTGGGCATTGTAGGGATCGAGCGCCGCCGTCGGTTCATCTGCCAGTACCAGCGCCGGGCGATGTAATATCGCGCGCGCAAAAGCGGTGCGCTGCCGTTCGCCAAAGGAGAGCTGGGTAGGATATTTTGCCAGTAGTGGCGACAGTTTTAGCGTTTCGATGACCCTATCCAGCATGGTGCTGTCAGGGCGGGCTCCCAGCAGCTGGCACGGCAAGAGAATATTATCTTTGACGTTCAGGTAGGGAAGGAGGCCACCGTTTTGTAATACAAAGCCAAGTTCGCGTGCCCGAATCGCAGCGAGTGTATTATGTCGCTCGCCCAGAAGCAACGCGGCAATATCCTGCTGCTGTGTCCCTTTGCTGAGCGTGTAACGCCCAATTTTGCTGGGATGCAACACTAAACCAATGGCTTCCAGAAGCGTGCTTTTACCGCAGCCGCTTTCACCCGTTACCGCCACCACCTCGCCTGGCCGCAGCGAAAGCTGCGGCAGGTAAACACGGTGAGCCTGATGATCCTGACCACGAACCACGCACAAGTCTTCAATGTGCAGCATCAGGGCATCATTTCCAGTGGGATGGGATACACGCGATCGCGCGGATCGCTACCTTGCGCCAGCTCGACCCAGCGGTCGACATCTGCATTATATTTTTGATAGTGACGCAGCTTGGATGACAGTGTGCGGATAAATTTCTCCTGTGACAGCCCATCCCAGCTTTTCCACGTTTCTTCATCGAGATTCAGCACATCGCTTTTGTAGGGAAGATCGGCCAGATACTCGCCCAGCACGCCAAGATCGCCGATGCTCGCGCTGTCTTGCTGTTTCAACTGGTTAGGATCGGTCCCCATTGTTGCCGCAACGGTGCGCAGTTGTTCAAACATCTTAGTGGGCGAGATCATCCCTTCATTAGCGGCTTTCAGAATCTGGCTGACGGCATCGCTTAAATCGCTCAGCTGTCCCTTGGTTAAGAGCACGCGAACATCTGTTGTGGGGATGTTCTGCTTAATCAGATCGCGATCGCTAATCCAGGCCTGGAACACCAGCGGGGCCTGGGTGCTGTTGCGTTTGCCCAAATAGGCTAACTGCATCGCATGCCCGATTAACGCCGTATCCTGGAGCAATTTCTGCTCCGCCGTGAGCTTTTGCCCCTCATCTTTGGCATACAGCGCGCTGCCAATGGCGGCATCCCCCATATAGGCGGCTTTCACCTGTTCCGTAATGGCTGACGCCAGGGCATCAACCTGCTGACCGAACATTTTGATATCGCCTGCATTCACCGCCTGATAAAGGTTAGATTGCGTGCTATCAAAATTGGAGAGATCGCGGTACTGGCTCTCGGCTTTGGTATGGTTTGCTTTGCCGCTGGCGGTTTTCAGGTGCAACGTATAAATAGCAATGCCGCGGTTACCGGCTTCCAGACGGAGCTGGCTGGCATCAAGGCCGGTTCCTGAAAGTTTATTGCTGCCCTCAATCGCGCCAGCATCGGTAATCAGCACCATATAGCGGGCGCCGAATGGACTCCAGTCAATGTCATCAATAGCTGATAACACGCCGGAATAGGCATCCTCGTCGTATAAAGAGCTTGAGACCTTCGCTTCTTTAAGATCGGCGACTTTCTGCAGAAAATCCGCGCCGTCCTTGACCTGGTTAGGGTCGGCGAAAATGCGGGTGTTATATTCAAGTCCCGGTACGGCTTTGGTATTTGAACGATAAGAGACCAAACCAAACTTGACCTGCCCATCCAGATGCTCTTGTTTAATTTTGTCGTAGATCTTATTGACCGCCTCTTTAGTGCGCTCAATATACGGCCCCATTGAAATGGTTGAATCGATAACGAACACCACCGAAGCGTTAAAGCCTTTCAACTGGTTTACGTCGTTATCTTGTTTTGCCGCTGCGTTATCATCCGCCTTGCTGACGGAGGCCACGTTGAGCAGGCGCGTATAGAAGCCATCTTCGGTCATGACCTCTTCGCCGCTCAGGATTGGCAGCAGATAAAATTGCTTTTGCAGATCGACAAAATATTCCGGCTCCTGGGCCTGAATACCTTCAGCGTGGCCGTCACGCTTCAATTTGGCGCGCAGCGGCGCCACCAGAGAGACAGGATCGGGGGCAGAAAGAATGTTATCCAGACTTTCTTTCTCTTTGAAAAAGAGTAACCGATCGCGGTTGGCCGGGTTGGTAAACGCCAGCGTCAACTGCATTTTCCAGTCTACGGTACAGGATTTCGGCAACCAGCCAAGGGTTTTGCCATAGCTACCCGGCCCGACTTTAAGCCAGCTTTGCCCCTTAGCCTCTTCCTTTTGATAAACATAAAGGCTGCTAAAGGCAGGCTGAAGCTGCCCATTTTCATCCCCGGCGTTGTCGCTAAGCTTACAGCCTGGCGTCGTCAGGATGCGCTGGTATAGCGTTTTCTTCCCTTCCTGAAGCAGCGGTTTATCGCCCTCGGCGGCAAAGAGGTGCCCGCTGAACAACAGGCCGCATAAGGGCAGCGCCAGACGGCAAAAAAAAGTCCGGGTCATTTTGCTAGCTCCTCAAGGCGCTGCTTAGCCGTTTGGTTCTCGGGTTCTGATTGCAGTACCGTTTCGTACCAATAGGCCGCGGTATCTTTATCCGCCTCTTTGAAACATTCGCTTGCCTGATGGTATTTCGGATCGTACTCACCGGCGTAAATCAGGGCGATTTTGGTATCGCCGCCCTGCGCGCGATTTGCGTACAGGCGCTGGGCGACGCCGCATTTCTTCGCCTCTTTCGCTGACTGGATAATGGCCAGCAGTTTATCGCTATCGAGTTTTTCCTGAACGCACGTCTGCACGAATTCAAGCTCGCTCAGCGTGTCTAAACTCTGTGCGGAACAGCCAGCCGGGGCTTTAGGCTCGGTGTTCGTCGCTTCAGGGGCGGCGGCTGCGGGGGCTTGCTGAGCTTGTACCGCCGGGACCACCTCCTGACCTTTGTCCCGGCCCATGAACCACCAAAGCGCGCCAGCAATCACCACTAAAAGCAGGATGGCGGCGATGATGAGCGGGAGGCGGGAAGCCGCAGGTTTTTGTTGCGGCTGCGGCTCGGCATGAATGGTCGGCGCAATGGTTTCAGATTCTGCGACGGGCGCTTCTACGATGGCCGCTGGTGCGGAGTCGGTTTCTGGGGTTGCCAGCATACTGCTGCTGCTGTAATTACCCGTCGCGCCCCTGGCTTCAGAAGAGAGCAACTCATCACGCACCAATTGGAGGGTGGTATTGCGCACTTCTCCTGAAGCCAGCTTGATCTGAATCTGGACCTGGCTTGCGTTTGCCAGCAAAGGGTCAAGTAGAGTAGGGCCGATACGAAAGCCGCTGCCGTTGGCCAGGGAGTAACCGCCGTTGACAGTAAACCAGTGCTGTGCAGGGCTCCAGCTGCCATCGGGCTGCAGATAGTTCTGCTCGTTATTACAAAGCGTAAAGGTCAGATCGGGCAGCACCGCAGTTTCGCCGCGCAGGCGAACCATCAATTGTGCGGTACCCGGCTCTGCCGGTTGGCAGGCGATGATTTTAGCTAGCATGGCATGTTCTCTTGTTTCAATTGGCTGATAATTTGACCAAGTTGGCGATTATGTTCGACGGAAATATCGCGCGTGGCGCTATGACCAGCGTTATCAAGTACGACGCTCATCAGGGCGGATAGCCAGTCTCCCAGATAAGAGACACCCGGCTGCGGCGCAACGGCGGCGAGCTGCGGCAGCTCGTCGTTCATCAGCGGTTTCTGGCGCAGGAAGACTTTATTTTTCTCGCCAACATAGCTGTTGGGCACCTTTTCAGGCGGTAGAGTGAGATAACCAAACCAGGCGATAAAATCACGCATAGTCAGTTGGGCGCGCAGAACCTGGCGTGCCATAAGATGTTCACGCCGCGTACCCGCTTGCTCCTGACCCGCCAGCGCGCGTTTCAGCGTGCCTTCCAGATCTAGGCGCGTGGCTGCGGTGATCAATTCTTCGCTGAGATGATTAATCAGTTCGCTGTTCATCCCCAACTGACGCCACTGCGGCGCTTGCTGCGGCAGTTCACGCAAATGCGCGACCCAGGCTTTAAACGCCTGATGGGCGAAATCATCGTCCTGGCCGACTCTTTCCTGGGCAGTTGACGCTGGCGCGTCAACCACGGCGATTTCAGCCGGTGCGTCGGCGAAGGGATCGCTGCCAAACGGGTTATCACCGAAGGGGTTGTTGCCAAATGGGCTGGCGGTAAACGCGTTTGCCGCCAGGCTGTCGCCATCGTTTGACGCTTCCGGGTTGCGGTCGCGAATGCTTAAATAGATGTTATTAAGCTCCTGCGTCGGCAGATCCAGACGATTAATTAGCTCTCCCATACTGTGGGAGCAGGCGGACAGCCCCTGCCATAGCTCTTTCGCGATGGCCTGTTTTTTCACGAGCTGCCCGTCGCCGTCTTTTTCGTACCAGCGGCCCAGGCGGCGATTGCCGGTCTCCTCGCGACACTGCTCAAGTTGTTGCTGCAAACGTGCCAGCTTGAATTCCAGATGCGCGACGCCGCGCAGCGCTTTGGTTAAGCGTCCCATGCCGCCATCGTTGAGCTCGAGCATCGCGTGCCAGGCTTTGCTCGGCTCGGTGACGTGTTGCAGCACGTTTTTAGCGCTAATGAAGGTGCTGCCCATTTCGTCGAGCTTCTGGCGATAGCGCTCGGTGATGCACGCTTCCTTGTTTCGCTCCTGTTCTGTACCGTCTTTTAGGTCGATGAACGGATTATCCAGCCCCGGTTTTCGCACCAGGAAACAGTTATTAAACGCCTGGCCGGGCGCCCATTGCTGCAGCCAATCATATTGGGCGAAACGCTCCAGCAAGGTCATGTGCAGCATACCTTCCCAGCCTTCTTTTAACTGTTCGGTGGTGAGTTGCAGACTGCTGTTGATGCGCATATCGCACATGGTGATGGCCCAGAACAGCCCAGGGTTACGGCCCTGACGTTCTTCGGCGCTTTTACCCTGCGTTTTTTCTACCCAGCGGTTTAATACCGGACCAACGTCAGCAACATCGCTCTGTTTGGCGGAGCTGGCGCACACGACCAGCGCGTTCATCTCCTGATTATCGGTGTAACGTTCAAACAGATAGGCGACTTTACCGCGCAGCAGAAGCTGGCAAATGGGATTAAGCCCCTCTCTACCGGCCTCTTCCAGTGCGGTAATTTTAAGACGCCCGCGATACCCAGGGAAGTCAAGCAGATCGACCTGCTCCACGACGCTGTCGGCCTCGACTTCCGCTAACGGGAAGATAAGCTCGGTGGTTAACGCTGCCAGTTCCGCCTGGGTTAAGCTGGCGCTGCCGATTTGCTGCTCCTCTTTCCAGTAGCGGATCTCCACGTGGCGATCCTGGCTGGAGCCTAGCCGGTTAAGGCTGTCGACGTTCATAATGCTGCCATTACTGTGATCGATAAGCGTCTCCAGCGGGGCGAACACCGTCCGGGCATGATTGAGTTTGGTCAGCACATTGGCTAATGAACGATAGGTCTCGGTGAGGGCCGGCAGTTCTCCCCACAATAAAGAAAATAGCTCTGCGCGTTCACCAGGACTCAGCGCAGGGGCAATTTTCAACACCTGCGGCCAATAGGCGTGTTCAAGTTTTTCAACCGATTTTCTGAACGAGGCGTTCAGGTAATCCCATAAGGCAACCACATCTTCCTGGCTCACGCCGTTATAGCTTTTTGCTTGTGTGGCGCGTTGCAGGAAGGGGCGCAGTCGCTCTTCAACCCTGGCTTCATCAAGTTGAAAGCTCAGCTGCTCGTGGTTGAAATCATTAAACCAGGCGTTTGCCAGAATTTTGGCCAGATCGATTTCACTGAACAGGCGCAGAGGCACAGGATAGCCCGCAGGCGCGGCGGGGGCCTGGCGGGTGAAGCGGGTGACCAGGCCGGTGGCCTCTTTACCGCCGCCGACGGGATTCACTTCTTTGATAAAGTCGACGCGCCGTTCGCCATAAAGGGCTTCCAGTGAACCATTGCTGCCAGCTGCCAATGCGGAGATGAGATAGGATTTCCCGGCCTGAGAAATGCCGAAAAAACCGAAGGTCATTGGCGTTCTGGCGACCAGCGTCAGGCTATTGGCCTGGTTACGCGTGCGGAGCAAGCTAAGGTTGAGTTTATCCGCCTCGTTGTCGAGGCGACGTGAACCGGAACGCACTGCATCAACCCAGCCAAGTGCGTCCTGACAGCCCTGAGCGATAGCTGCCCAGCCCTGAGTGAGAGATTTTTGATCGCTATTCATTATTTTTTAACACTCCCGCTATCGAGCCAGTGTCGGCTATCAATGAGCCCCGTATCGGGCATAGTATTGAGTTCCAGATCTACATCACGCTTGCTGAATGACTTATCGGTGTTGCTGGTGATATCCGCAATCATCAGCCGATCGCTGATTAAGCCCAGTTGGCGCGCCCGTTTGCCTTTGTCGATAGCCAGTCTCACTTTCAGGTACGGTGAACCGTTATCCACGGAGAAGGCGGCGGAAAACTTCTTACGGCCTTCTTCGCTAAAACGTAAGGTATAAAGCGGTGCGGCGGCCCAACGTTCGGCATCCAGTTGACGATAACCCAGCCGCAAATCGCCACGCATGATGATACTTTGCGTGGTGTTCTCGCCATTTTCGTCGGTGAATGTCGGCAATTTTATCTGCCCGTTCTCCGATTCGATATGGCGATAAACGATATCGGCACTGCGAATCAGGTTATCCATATCAATGGTGCCAATATGGCGAATCGTTGAGTAAGGCTTCAGCGCCGAGGTACGGAAATGGAAGTTAGGAATGCTGTGATTTGCGCACAGTTGCGTGAGCATCGCGCCAACGGAGGCGGTGCTCTTCGGATCGTCGATATGGCCATTTTTATGGAACGGATACCAGGTGCCGGTCTGATAACCGTGCAGAGGTAAAATACGCCCCGGCGGCAACGGCAGGTTGCGACGAATAATTGCCTGAATGCCCGGCAGCTGCGAAGGGCGGCCCGTCAGCAGTAGCAGGTCGCAATGATAATAGCTCAGCACTTCGCACAGCGCGGTTAGCACTTTATCAATGTTGAACTTACCCGAGCACAAATCGTTATGCACTCTGGCGAGCGGCAGAGTGAGCATTACCTCCGCTAGTTTGAAATCGGTCGGACCACCAGCTTTTTGTACTTCGCGGCGAACAAAGCTCTCGACTTCATCACGCAGAGAACCTACCGGCAGTAGATCGCCGACACGTTGGTTAATCACGATATGCGTTTGCTCGTCCAGCGGATCGAATTGCTCGTATTTACCCAGAATGTGCAACGCGAGGGGAACGAAGAGTTGGAGGGTGAGCTGCTGGCGCAGCACGGATTCCGCCGCGCTAATATTTTGCGAGCCGCACAGTTGAGACATCAGCGTCTCAACGGATATGACCCCCGTTTCACGCAGCGCCTGCTCAAAGGCTGGAAGCACATAGGACTGGATGACATCCAGCAGAATATCGTCGCCGGCAATTTTAAAACTGTCGCGAAAACGCTGCTGCGGGATGATATGGACGTTAGCGCCGCCCCCACTATGACCATTGCGATCGAGATGATAATCGGTGATGACCAGATCGGTGGTGCCGCCGCCGATATCGATAGATGCGATGGATATTCTTTCACGTTGCGTGCTGTCGGGTCGGCTAAGGGCGTCGAAAAACGACTCCGGGTGACCGGCAAAGTTTTGGTTTATCTCGGTGTAGAGATAAACCAACTGCGCGCAGGACGCTTCATCCCACTCGACCCTGATTTTCGGCAGCGGAATTTTAATGTTTGTCTGACTATGATCTTCTTGCTCATCCTCATAAGGATCGTTTTCGCCGTTGTGCCAGCGTAGCGCTTTCCAGACTAAACCGACCGCCTGACGCATACGGTCATCCAGTACGCAACGTTCAGCCATCGGCATACCGGGCGGCACGGTCAGAATAATATGGCGTAGCTGACGCGGAATACCTGCGTGTCCCTGACGTATGCGTTGTTCCGGGCTATTAATCTGACTAATCGCCTGGGTTAATACTTCCGCGAGCATAAAGGTCATCAGCGAGCTGCGGGAATAGCGTGGCGTAAAGACCGGGATGCGATCCATCTCATCTTCGATGGTGTGTAACGCCTCGCCCCGTTCATCGATCAGATTCGCGAACGGCGCAGCGGTGGCGAGTGGATTACTGTCCTGCACGTAGCTACCGTTGAATCGCCAGCCCTGACCGTAATATTTTTCATCCCAAAGATAACGTTTAGGGCTGGAGAGGCCGGTTGAACCTTCGCTGCCTTTTCGGCGCGCCGCTAAACGACCCGCTTCTCCGCCGATACGAGCGATCGTCGGCCACTGGAAGGCATCGTGGCGGCCGCTACGCACCGAGCAGTGATCTTTGCCGAAGAAGGCCTGTGAAAATTCGACCCGGCTTTCAAAGGGTTCGGTATAAACATGTTCCGGCGCGCTAAGATCGCGCAATTTGAGCACATAGTTGTGCTGCATACCTGAACCTGATTGCCCATGATCTTCAATGAGAATACCGCAGGTGCGTGAGTTACCGACATCGAGGATCAAATCAACGGGAATAGGCTTGATAGCGTTAGTTTCCCGATTGGCGATGACCCTGAACTGCGGCAATTCAATGATGGGGGCGGTCTGACTTTGCAAACCTTCGACGGGAATCGCCATCAGTGAAAGAAGGTTAAGGTAGTGCGCCAGCGGATACTGCTGGTTAAGCTCCTGCTCGCGTTCGTCGATATCCCGGCCTTTGCTCGCCTCTTTAAATACCTCTTTCAGCCAGTCGACAATCCACTCTTGCGTGAGATACCAGTTGAGGGCATAGGTGGCTGTCGCCACCGCAAAGGTTGCCCCGGCATTGACATCTTCCTGGTTCGGGCTGAGGTCGGCGGCGGCCTGCTGTTTGGCCATTACGCGAGTATCGATAGCCAACGTCATTCGATGGCTATGCCCATCCATATCAGGCTTGTCCAGCTTGACGATACGAAAACGCGCCCAGTTTAGCGGCCCTTCCTGATAGACGTCAGGCGGGCTGAAACGGAGTAGGGGAAGCGGCAACCATGTCCCGTCAAACAGCTTAAGACTCTGCTCAACGGGAATATCGTACTGGCTTTTAGCCTTCTCGATATTTGCCGGGCTGGGCTGATAAAAATAGTAATCACGCTGTTCGTTGTAGATTAAACGGGTCAATACGCCATTGGCTAATTTAACAAATTCACCGGCGGGCAAACGTCCTGGAGACAAACCAAAATCCATAAACTGGATCCCGGAGTCGCCTACCAGGGTTACTTGACGATCAAAAGATACAATCTCGGGCAACATAGTTATCTCGTCCCTGTTCAGGAATTAGGTTGAAGCATACGAATCGGGAAGGTTTTTTCCCCATCGTTGCTGCCAATACAATCGGCATGACCCGCGGAAGGTGATTTGCACTCGATGGTCGGCACAATAAAGTTTGAGCCATCGCTGCAGGTCATTTGCTCAGGGTTGGTAATGTTGAGCGCCCCCTGCTGCACGTTACCGTTGGCTGGGCCACGGCACGTTACGCCGCTGGACTGGCGGATGCTGACGGTGCCGTTGCCCTGGTCAAAATTATATTGCAGCTGGAGCGGGCGTCCGGTGTGCTTGTCCTGAATACCGCCATTCACGCGCCATTCGCCGTTAAGAAACTTCGCCGGGCCGTCCGGCAGGGTGGCCGGGAGGGTTAACGGTTCGCCCTGCGGCGCAACGAGCGGCGGGGCGGTTACCGGAGTCACGCCCGGAGGCGTCTGCTCGTCGTGGGTATCCTGTACGCCGGGCGGCAGTGGCGGTTCTACGCTGGCTTCATTTGCGTTAGCCGGCGGCGGCGTCGCATCGCCGTCTACCGCTCTGTCAGATGTGTCGGCAGGCATCGCGGGCACCGTTGAATCCAGCGCAGGATGCGCGTCCGCGGTTGACCCTTCCACAATGCCGGGTACGGCGCGAGCGCCAACGGCGGTTTCTGACCCCCTGATCGCCACGTCATGGGTGCTGGTGGCCGGGTGCGTAGCCACAGGTTCAGCGGTGACCGTGGTTTTATCCGCAGAAAGACCAGGGAGGCCCGGCAGGGAAAGAGAAGGAGCGCAGCCGCGGAGCAGCCCTAACAGCAGCGCCAGCAGCAGTAACGCCAAAAGTAGCCATAGCAACCAACGCCAGCGCCAGCGGCGCGTTCGAACATCAACAAAGGGCGCGGGAGCGGGTTCGACGGTTTTTTCCGTGGCGCTGGCCTGCGGCGGAACGGCCGCGAGGGCGGCGGCGGGAACGGACGATGAACTCAGCCAATGCATCGGGTGACGTTGTTCCCCTTCCGGGTGGACAAACCCCCAAAAGGTGATCACCAGCGTTCCATTAACGAGATAGACAAACTCATAATCGGGGAAATGGGTTACAGATTTTAGCAACTGGGCAAAGACCCGACGATCGCCGCCGGTTCCGCTTTGCTCCGCGTTGAGCAACTGTTCGCTTAGTGACTGCACTGCCATTCGAAACGCATTAAATTGCTGGCGCGCCGATTCTCGCTCCGCTTCGCTTGCGCCGCTCCACGGGATAACATCGCCGGGAAAACTGCTGTACCAGTCGGTTCTGTCACCGCCCTGATCGTTTTGCGGGATAGCCAGATGACGGGCCAGATCGCGCCCTGCATCAAGACGATAGATGGCTTCGCGTAGCTGGAAGGCCATCTTGAAAACAGGATAGCCCGTTTCACCCAGCGCCTTGAATGAAGAGTTATTTCCGGTACGAAGTAGTGGTCCCTGAATCGAATTTCGCATTATCTAACCCTTAAAGGCTGTAATTTGACTAAAGCCACAGTGGTGCAGGCTAATTTTTGGTCGCGCCGGGCGTCCATTTGAAACCCCAGCCATAGTGCTTATCCATCGACTCGCGGTCGGGGAAGAAACGGTCAAGGCGTTCAACCTGAATATTGCCATCGACATTTTTGAGCCTGGCGATGGCGGCGACATTATTACGCTGGTCGCTATCCGTGAGCATGGATGTAATCGGCTGCTGTTCGGGGACATAGAGGGTGACGGAGGCGTTTGTCCCTTGCCAGTTATCGGTGCCAGCGTAAATGAAGCTATAAATCAGCACCTCATCAATGTCCTGCCAGTGGCTGCCGTTGACGAAAAGCCATTCGCCATCCACGTCATTGCCTTCACGCAGATCTTCCTGCAGCAGCAGATACGGTGGCTGGTCATAGTTGCCGGGCAAATGACTCAGCGCCTCAGCGCCGCTGATTTCACCGTTTTTTAAGCGCACAAAGGCGGCAATATCGAGATCGACAGGCTCTTTGTGGTCCCCCTGCTTCCACTGCAGATTGATTTTTATCCGGCCAAAATCCTGACGTTTCTCAAGCTTCACGCTGGGATTGGTGTCAGTTAATTCGGTATGGGTTGGTGTAACAACGGGGAGCGTCACGGCCGGGCGATGTGTAAACCACCACCAGACACCGACGAGTAGGAGCAGCAGTAGCAATAATGCCAGCCAAGGAAGAAAACCGCGGCACCAGGGGATAACCACTACCGTATGGAGGGGCGCCGCTGTGCTGGCTGTGGCCCAATTGACCAACACCGGTTCGCCGCCGACGCTATAGCCGTCGAGGTGGTGTGATTGGGTGAGTAGCGTTTGCAACGCATGTACTGACTTATCTTCGCCGCGCGCGGCCAGCTGGCTGATTAACCCCGCCAGAATGTCCTGATATTGCTGACGTTTATTCTCAACAGTCAGCCGTTCGGCGTCATTCAGTGCGGAAAAAGGTTTAGCCAGCCCCTGACGTGCTGTCCACCACTCCAGGCGTCCTTCGGCATTGCGACGCGCGGTGGCATACAGCAGCGCCAGTGAAGGGGGAAGATGACGATGTATGATACCGACCGTCTCTTCATAGGTTGTCAGCGTTGCTTCATGAATCGGCGCGGCAGTTGTTAATCGTTGCATAAGCAAATCATTATTGTTGTGGGTGATATGCATGAGATGTGTATCATTGCATCTCAGACAGCCGGAACGTTTTCTGCGCTTTTAGCGGAGCGTATTTGCTTCTTCGAGAACTTTTATTTTGTGCTTGGCTTCGGCGACCTTTTTCTCAATCGCTGAAATTTCGCTGGCGCTCGTTGCCGTTTGTGACTGGCGCTGCAGCTCCTGCAATTTGGCAATTTCCTGCTGGCGTTCGCGGCTTTGAATCTTGCTTGATTTCAGTTTTGCGAGCGTCTGCGACAGATCCGAACGCACGGCATTTAGCCTTGCTTGTTCATCTGCCAGCTTTTGATTTAAGGTCTGCTGTCTGTTTTGGGTATAATCCTGCTGTTGCCTGGCCGATTCATTTTGATATTGGCTCAGGCGAACCTGCTGTTCTTTTTGATCAACCTGCTGACGATAACCACCCGACGTGGCGCAGCTCAGTTTGGTAATAAAGCTTGGATCTTGTGCGTGTAAATCACAGTCCTGGGGAGACGTAGTACAACCCGTAAGGACAAGGGCGGCAAGAAGTGCGTATTTTCTCATCAAATAATCCATCATTAGCGTCGAATAACGCTGCTTTAAGCAGTCTTAAACCGGCCGATAATGCTATCGGCCGAAAGGGTTAACCAAGGGAGATCGCCTGGCGCTGTTCATACAGCTCGTTGGTTTCTTGTTCCAGAGCAGCAATCTTGCTATTGAGATTGGCATATTCTTTGTTCAAATTTGCCAGCTTGCTTTTCTCTGCACTTGTGGTGGTCGTTTGACCTTGTAAAGCGACCTTATAGGCAGATTCTTTATCCTTCATGCCTTTCATGGTCTCTTTCATCTTGCTGATGTTGGCATCAATTTGCGCCAGCTGGGTTTTCGCACCGGCTTTATCAAATCCAGCTTTATCTTTTTGGATGCTGATTTTGGTTAAGGTGGCCTGGTTTTCGCTAATAACTTGTTTCATCGCCAGCGTCGATTTTTCAACCGCTGCGGTATCTTTGCTGATGTCGTTATCCATTGCCTGCAGACGATCGGCGGTGGAGGCATAATCTTTTTTCAGTCTGTCAAGATAGTAGTTAGCGGTCATACCTGCAGCACAGCCAGCAGCGCCACCAATTGCAGCGCCGGCAAGCGCTTTCTTCGAGTCACCTGTTAGCGCCCCTACTAACGCGCCGAGAGCTGCGCCGGATACGGCGCCTACGCCACAACCTTGTGCACCAGAAGCGCTAAAGAACTGTGATTGTTCTGTGGTGGTAAGGCGAGGATCCGGCTTTGTCCCAGACAGGAGAGAGCTTCCGGTATTGGCACAGCCTCCAAGTAATAATGCTGCGGAAATCACGATGCATGTGGTAGTTCGGTTAAATGTAT
Organism: Klebsiella sp. K4; assembly: GCF_014596785.2. NCBI lineage: Bacteria > Pseudomonadati > Pseudomonadota > Gammaproteobacteria > Enterobacterales > Enterobacteriaceae > Klebsiella > Klebsiella sp. K4. The sequence goes on along the minus strand of NZ_CP115022.1, from coordinate 210,123 downwards.
TCACAATCTTTTTCCTTAAAAATAATTAAGTAACGACAAGCAAGCTGTATCAACTAAAAATTTAGAATTAGTAATGATTTTGTCCGACATTACTGATTATTGTATTAGTTATAAGATGTCAAAAGAGCTATTCAAAGAGTATTTAAATAATAAGCAATGAATTAATTGCAATGAGTTATTATGTGTTCGTAGGTATCCCGCACTGACAGCTTATGCAATTTTGATCTTGACCCTCCATCTCCGAACAGCTTATGCAATTCTGTGTTTTAGTATCACTTTATGTTGGCCTTGCTGCTGAAACACATCTTTTTCAAAAATAATCGACATTTTCGAATTCGTAGGCCTTACCATGAAACATGGGAGGATATCTCCACATAAAATATACATTCCGTGAATATATCTCAACGTCGGTAATGACTTCAACTTACGGATAGTGTTTTATGTTTAGATAATGCCCGATGACTTTGTCATGCAGCTCCACCGATTTTGAGAACGACAGTGACTTCCGTCCCAGCCTTGCCAGATACTGCCTCAGATTCAGGTTATACCGCTCAATTCGCTGCGTATATCGCTTGCTGATAACGTGCAGCTTTCCCTTCAGGCGGGATTCATAAAGCGGCCATCCGTCCGTCATCCATACCACCACGTCAAAGGCCGATAGCAGGCTCAGAAGACGCTCCAGCGTGGACATTGTGCGTTCACCAAAAACGTGGGCCACGACCGTCCTGCGTACCCTGTCATACGCGTAAAACAGCCAGCGCTGGCGTGATTTAGCCCCGACGTAGCCCCACTGTTCGTCCATTTCCGCGCAGACGATGACGTCACTGCCCGGCTGTATGCGCGAGGTTACCGACTGCGGCCTGAGTTTTTTAAATGGCGGAAAATCGTGTTGAGGCCAACGCCCATAATGCGGGCGGTTGCCCGGCATCCAACGCCATTCATGGCCATATCAATGATTTTCTGGTGTGTACCGGGTTGAGAGGCGGTGTAAGTGAACTGTAGCTGCCATGTTTTACGGCAGTGAGAGCAGAGATAGCGCTGATGTCCGGCAGTACTTTTACCGTTACGCACCACGCCGTCAGTAGCTGAACAGGAGGGACAGCTGATAGAAACAGAAGCCACGCAAGCACCTTAAAATAGTGATAGTCTTAATACTAGTTTTTAGACTAGTCGTTGGAGTCCGGATGATTGATGTTTTAGGTCCAGAGAAGCGCAGGCGGCGAAGTGTTCAGGAAAAAATCGCCATTGTTCAGCAGAGCTTTGAACCCGGAATGACCGTGTCGCTGGTCGCCCGTCAGCATGGTGTTGCTGCCAGTCAGCTGTTCCTGTGGCGTAAGCAATATCAGCAACTGTCTTGAAGGTAAAAATTATGGAGCAACGTGGTGGTACGACTCATCCCATTCTTCGTTCTTTCTGAGCATTGCGTTCAGGATGGTAAGCAGCTTACGCATACAGGCTACCAGCGCCACTTTTTTGGCCTTTCCGGCTGCAAGCAGGCGCACATAAAACGTTTTTATCACCGGATTAAAGCGGGTTGCCACAAGCGCAGCCATGTACAGTGCTGATCTTACGCCAGCCCTGCCGCCAAAAATGGTTCGCCGGCCACGCATAGTCCCTGAGTCCCGGTTGACAGGAGCAACACCTATAAGCGCACTGATTTCGCGCCGGGAGAGCGTTCCCAGTTCCGGAATCTCCGCCAACATCGCGGAAACGGTCATGGTGCCTACACCTTTGATACTGCTCAGGCGCTCAGCAATCTCTTTAAAGTGGTTACGGATGTGACTGTCCATTTCTTTCTCGAGCCTGACAAGCTCATCTTCCAGCGCTTTAATGATGGTATTAATGCTTTTCTTGTTCTGCGGATGGAATGGATGCAGTCGGTTACGCTCAGCCACCAACATCGCAATCAACTGGCGTCTGCGAACCACCATCGCAGCAAGGGCCTGACGTTCAGCATCCGGCAGTGCCCTGATAAAGCGTTTCCGCTCAGGGTGACGATTAATAACCTCAGCCATCTGCGTGAGGACTCTGGCATCAATTCGGTCGGTCTTCGCAAGATATCCCATTGCACGGGCGAAGTCACGGGCCTGCCTGGGATTGACCACGGCAACCTCAAAACCTTCGGCCTGAAGCGAACAGGCCACCGCAACTTCCAGCCCACCAGTGGCCTCCATCAGAACCAGAGCAACGGAGTGCCGTCTCAGTCCGGTAATAATCGCGTTAAAGCCATCAGAGTCATTGCTGACTGTAAACTGAGCAACATCACTGCTGGCAGCGATGTCCAGTGTGGCTTTGGAAACATCGATGCCCACACAAAGTGGATTTGGCTGACTCATTTTTACCCCTCCTTGCAAATACGTTATGGAATACGGACAACTGTTCGGGTTTCAGATGAGTGGCTCAGCGTATGCGCCAGTCGCTGATATACGGGCTTGAACCTTGGAAGGCATCGGGCTGCATACGTTTTGCCAAATCTAATCGTATTAATTTTAATCAGTCTTCAAGATACAAGGAAGGCAGTCTCACTGCTGTTGCCGCTGGTGAACAGGTTGTACCCGCGTCGGAGCTGGCATCTGCGATGAAGCAGATTAAAGAGCTGCAGCGCCTGTTGGGCAAGAAAACCATGGAAAACGAGCTGCTGAAAGAAGCCGTTGAATATGGCCGACAAAAAAAGTGGATAGCGCACGTGCCCTTGTTGCCGGAGGATGGCAAATAGGCCTCGTCAGTCGTTGCCTTCGGATCTCACGTGCGCAACTGCATGCCATAGTCAGTAGGTCGAAGAACTGGCAGGATCGCCGACGCAAGCGCAAGCCTGATGATACTGAAGCGCTGGCCCGTATCCATACTGTTATCGGCGATCTGCCCACCTATGGTTATCGTCGGGTATGGGCACTGCTACGCAGACAATCAGAAACTGACGACATGGCGGTGATCAATGCCAAACGTGTATACCTCATCATGCGTCAGAATGCGCTGCTGCTTGAGCGTAAACCGGAAATACCGCCCTCGAAGCGGGCGCATACAGGGAAAGTGGCCGTTGGAGAAAGTAACCAGCGGTGGTGCTCTGACGGCTTCGGGTTCAGCTGTGATAACGGTGAAAAACTGCGGGTCACGTTCGCTCTGGACTGTTGCGATCGCGAGGCACTTTACTGGGCGGCCAGTAACGGTGGATATGACAGTGAAACCGTGCAGGACGTCATGCTGGGTGCCGTGGAGCGTCGTTTCGGTAACAGCCTGCCGACATCCCCCGTTGAGTGGCTGACAGACAACGGTTCAGCCTACCGTTCTTATCAGACGCGTCAGTTCGCCAGAATGGTAGGACTGGAGCCTAAACATACGGCGGTACGTAGCCCGGAAAGCAACGGGATGGCAGAGAGCTTCGTGAAAACGATGAAGCGCGATTACATCAGCATCATGCCGAAACCCGACGGGTTAACAGCGGTAAAGAACCTTGCGGAGGCCTTCGAACATTACAACGAATGGCATCCGCATAGTGCGCTGGGGTATCGTTCGCCACGGGAATATCTGCGGCGGCGAACCAGTAATGGGTTAAGTGATAAAAAGTGTATGGAAATATAGGGGCCAATCCAAAATTGAATATGATTTTAAAAGAAGAAATTGTTTTGGGTATCTACAGCTGGCTTCATATGACTCCGGTCAGCATGCTGGTAAGAAACATAACCAGCGATCAGGGAGGGGATTACGCGATCGTCCGCTTTACCGTCGATAGCCGGGGGGTCCAGATGGGGCCTAAGGCACAGGGCCAGCTTCTTTGTTCATTCGGGTTTAATGTAAAGGAATCCTGTGAGGCCGACCCTAAAGACGGTCCAGGCCTCATAAAGGCCGAAATGATGAACGGTGTTATGCAGCTGGTACCGGAATGCATTGAGCTCACAGACAGCCAAACCCAGGCAATCAGGAAAGAAGTAACCGTGTTTAACAGGGTTTGTGCAATGCAACTCCTGGGGGGGCATGGGAATGCAAGGTCTCTGTGGGAGAAAGAAATTCTTCCCCGGATGAAAGTGCGCAGACAACTACATTGAGGCAAGGCGATGAGCAAAGTGCATTGTATTAGTGGTATTACCTGGAAAAACTCCGATAGCGCGTCTTTCAAAGTATATGCCAGCATTGCTGCTGTATTCAGCCTTGGCCTGGTCACAGCTACCGTCAGGAACTATGAAATTCTACAACTGACAGTTCCGTATACCTGGTATGTTTTCTTCACTGCATTCTGGCTTCTGTTCCCGTCCTTTACGGTCTCTTTCCGGGAGCGGGAAGGGCGTCTGTTTACCTCGATGGGTTTTTACGGGTTAAAACTGGTCACTCTCGACCGCCCTGTCTCCGATGGGTACTGGCTGGTCACGATGGAGAAAAACCGTTATCGCCTCGTCAGAGTATGCCGGGACGGGCGACGCCAGCCTGTATGGCTGACGTTTAAGTCTTTACCAGAGTTTGTTTAACGATTACCGTCGCACGTTCAGGAATACGATACGGGAGACGATATGAATACTGACTTTGCCCATTACAACGAAGAGCAACTACGCAAACTCGGTGAGCTGCACAGTTTACTCCGTCACAGCGATATCGGCTCATCTTACCTTGCCTCGCTCCCGGAGCCCCGTAGTGTTGAGGAGTTGAATCCGCCACAGGAAATCAATGTGACTCATTCGGTACCCGACGTCGACACCCTGGTGGATATTTACCGGCAGCAGCGGGTTGATAAAGTCCATGTCAGGGATGAGCATTATTCAACCAAAATCACCCGAAAATACCCCGGGTTCGTTGTGGTCAGAAACAATCATGATCAGGTGATGTCGCTGGTGGGTGAAATCAACCGGCTTCGTGACAAATTTGCTGATGCTGTAAAAGCTATCACTCATTACCAGGACTCCCGGTCAGAAATTCTGCACCAGGTTTACCCGTGGCTGGTGACTTTACAGGTGTCCCGTAATATCCGGATCGTTACTGAGCAAATTCGCTCCCTGGGGTTCACCTGGCAAATCCCTGTCATTCATAAATTTACCCGGCTGGAAACGGTTATCGACCGCTTACGCAGGGAGATAACTGAGCTCCAGCCGGATATCAGTCTGACAAAACAGGATGTTGAACGGCTGAAACAGGAACGAACCGAAGAAATCATGATGCTGTCGTTGCTCAATGATGAAGTGAGTCATGACGATGAAAATTTGAGAAAATTTCGGCTTATCCGGGAAAGTAACTTTCCGGCTGTTAACGTCAATATCCGGTACACCAGTCCTGAAGATCCAGATGATGTTCATGGGCCGTACAAACTCAACTTTCGCGCGCCTTTACCATTAATTTTGTTCAGTGAACCGGGACGGTTTAATCCGTTAAAAAATTACGTAAAAGGTGAAAGGCAGAAGCGCGGCGATTTTAATGAAAAATATCGTTCTGTCCTGCCCCGTATAGGGCTGGTGGAAGTCATCAGGGAGTCAAAATGAGCCGGATTTTAACCGGGATTTGTGAAGCTGATCCGGCCAGGAGGTTATACAAAGTGGCCGTCAGTAGGGGAAACACTTTTCTGTCTGCAAAAGAACGTTTTCGTGTACAGGTCTGTTTCAAAAATGCCATAACACATCCAGATGAAGATCGGCTGCTGGCCGAGCTGTTGACTGTTCATCACTTCCTGGCTGACACCTCTATTTTATGGCATATGGAGCAAAAAACTTATGCATGCACCACGACATGGGCCACCACGTCCACATGGCTGCCAGAGATATATCAGCGTCAGGCCAGCACGCCCAATGTGGTAAAGATTATCAAATTTATGCACGCCCGGTTTCCAGGCCTTAAAACGGTTGCAGAAACAAATGAGCAGGGTTACGAACAGGCGCTTACCAGTGTGGATTTTGAAATTCCTTACTGGCCGGTGCTGCCGAAATTCGAATCTGATATAGGAACGATACAGGTAACGATTGCCGGGATGATCCGTTACACAGAAACGATGAGCAATAAAGATTGTAAAACCCCTCTCGACTTAATGATAAAAAGTTTTAAGTCAGGGTTGATCCCGATAGAGAAAATGCCGTTGAGTAAGACTGAAAGGCTTATGCCTCTGAATATCAACACCGCTGGTAAGATATTTACACACGCGACATGGCCGAGATGTCGTTACATTTTCGTACCGGATGAGGCGGGAGTAATGAAACTGGTTAACGTGGTCAAATTAAGATTAAAGCCTCTGGAGGAAAAATGACTTACGCTATTTTCTTGTTAGTAACTGCTGTTTGTGCATTCGGATTAAATTATCTGACAAACAAAATCTGTTCCGGTACGGGTATGATTAACCAGAGTGGAGGCTCTAATGTACACGCCTTACGGTGTATCACATCGTTCCTCCTTCTCCTTGTCTCACTCTGGCTTCCTGTCAAACCTGCCGTGATCAATCTGGCAGTAGAGTTTGCTGCACTGGTGAATTTCATTGCATCTGTCACTCTCTATACCGTTGCAAATTTCCGGGCAAAACGGAGATTAAAAAAACAAAGAAAAGAAGAAAAAGCTGCTCAAAAAGGATAATCCATGATATCGCCTCTCATTTTCATTCGTGAGACGCACCAGAACTGATTCAGGCACAGGGTAACATATTTTCAGGTTTCCTGGCTGCCTTCACAATTATTCCGAAGCAGGGAGCAATGTCAGCCGTTTTTAAATATCACCCGGAGTTTTCATGAATAATAAAAGAACGATTACCACTCGAGAGCAGATTAAAATTAATGGGGAAATTCGTGAGAGAACAGCAACCCATATTGTTACCGGTGCTCATGGGTACGAAACCCTTTGCATAAGTGGTTATATTGTCGAACATAACGAGATGGGTGAGGTTATCCATAACAGCGAAAAGTTAGCGGAAGATTTGTTACCTGTTACCTGCCCCACATGCAGGGTCATTTGGTATCACACCCATGAATTTACACTCGATGATTTTGACAGTCTTTCAGGAAAAGGGGATTTTGTTGTGACAGATTTGAAAGAACTGAATATCTGAAAAGTTCATAAGTGACCAGCGCTCAGAAACATGTTGCTGAGTGCTGGCGTTTCTCTCAGTAAAATCTATATGTCGTCCAGATGATTACGCATAAAGCTTACCATGGCTTTTTCACTGGCAAGATATCCACGGATATAACGGAAGACCATCTTTGGATCAGACCAGTTCCCCATCTCGGTAATCTTTTCCAGGGAGTACCCGGCCTTAAACAGCTCTATGGCTCCCCCCACACGCACACTGTGTCCTGTCCATGTCCGGTACCGCCCGGACTGTCGGTTACTGTCGCTGACCTTCCCGGCAATCCCCCAGAGGCGTGCAAATGCCTGGTTCAGTGAATTAGAGGACAGCATTCCAACATCTTCCCGTGATACCTTTGATTCATTCTGTAACTGCGTCAGTAACCCCTCACTGAATCCTGCTTTGACCAGCATCCTGTCTATGGATTTACCCCGGGATAGCTTACTGCTGGTGGACGGGAAATATCGGTTCGTATGGATGTTTACAGGCTGAAAAAGAAAACGGTGCCCGAAGGTTTCGGTATCGGTGTATTCCACCGTCTCAATCAACCGTCTGACATGCTGACTGCATTGTGGTGAGAGCTGAAATGTCAGGTTACTTGAAAGGCTTGTCTTGGTCCGCATGACATCCAGAAGGTAACAGGACGTGTCAGTTTGCCATTTCAGGTCGCCGGTTTTAATCCTTCGAATTTCCACGTTACGCAGCAGGGTTTCAAACCCAACCCATATCATTGCAAGGTCCCGTATGTCTCTCAGGTCGTCGCTTTTATGCAGCGACCGGCGAAGAATATTGAGATCGGATATAAGAAATGGAAGGGCCTGACCGGTGACGATTTTTTTCTCATTCTCCCGCGCCCGCCATACCTGAACCAGTGCTTTTATCAGAACGTTGCGGAAGTCTGGAAAACCCAGGCTGCTGTTAACGCTTGAAAGGCATGCAATAAAATGAGAGATAGTCGCCATTTTAACGGATCCATTCAGCCCATTAATATAGCGCTCGACATCAACCGCTGTGACCGGGAAGGGGGTCAGACCGTGCCTGGCGCACCATGCAGACCAGACACTCGTGACCCTTAACTGACTTCTGGCCGTATTGTACCGGCGAAACCGCAACAGCTTGAGTGCATCCAGAGCACTTATGTCATCGGTTCGTGAGATAGCAACCAGTTTGGTTTTATCTGTCATGGGAAGATCTCATGTCTTTTCACTGATGTCGCGGTAGGGATACCCGTTACCGGATACCCCCCGCACAGATCCCGGCGTGCGCGATTTACGCACCGGGCTCCTGCCTCGGGTGTCTGGCGGTGAACCGCTCCACAGGCCATGGATGAAGAACCCGAACCCTTGGTAGCCATGCGGCTGCCAGTTTGTTTGCTTTCGTCCAGGTCGTATCATCCTTCTGGCTCCTGCGCCTGAGCGCCCGGCGCCAGAGGTTTGTTACGTGTGTCCTGAACTTCTGCATGGTGGGGAAGTTGCCCGGTACCGAGTGATAGTTCAGGTATCCCTGAACCACTCTCCTGAGCCATTTTCCCTGTTCGGGGATTGAGTAATGCCAGCGCCTTCGCAGACCGTCTTTGATGGCTTTCAGAGTTGCCGTCATCCGATCCCGGCGGGTCTTTCGTATCAGCATGAACCTGCCGTTGCGATCTTTCCCGCTGATGTGCGTGAACCCGAGGAAGTTGAACGTTTCTGGTTTGCCTTTTCCCCTGATGGCACGGTTTTCGGCAGCGAAGCGGCCGAACTCCATCAGACGGGTTTTCTCCGGGTGAACCGTGAGTCCGAACTCCCTCAGTCTGCGCTGCATGGCTATACGGAAGCGCCGGGCATCGTATCGTTTGTCGAACCCGATGACGATGTCATCGGCGTATCTGACCATTACCACATTGCCTGTGGCATAGCGACGTCGCCACTGATGCGCCCACAGATCGAAGACGTAGTGGAGGTATATGTTTGCCAGCAGCGGTGAGATGACCGCACCCTGTGGGGTGCCTTCCTCCGTTGCTCGCCATTGACCCTCCTCCGACGTCCCGGCTGTGAGCCACTTACGTATGAGCCTGATTACCCTCCGGTCGCCGATCCGATGCTCTGTGAACCTGATCAGCCATTCGTGGCTCACCCTGTCGAAGAACTGACTGATGTCGGCATCCAGTACCCAGTTTACGTTAGTGCGTACCAGCCCTGTGGCCAGTGCGTCCAGTGCATCGTGCTGGCTTCGCCCGGGTCTGAACCCGTATGAGAACCCCATAAAGTCGTTTTCATAGACTGCGTTCAGGATTTTCACCAGCGCATACTGGACGATCTTGTCCTCCAGCGAGGCGATGCCGAGCGGGCGTTGTTTTCCATCCGCTTTTGGGATGTAGTGACGCCTGCCGGGCTGCGCCCTGTAGCTGCCCTGATGTAGCCTCCGGTGCAGATCTGTTATGTTGTTCTTCATGTTTCCGGCGTAGTCCATCCACCTGATGCCATCCACTCCGGCGGCCGCTTTCCTGCTCAGGGAGAGGAATGCGGCTTCCAGTGCTTCGACTGTCAGCAGGTGGAACAATGCTGTAAACCGTTCTTTCTTCCGCTGCTTCGCAGCTTCCCGCACGCGTGACAGCCTCTGTGACATGCTTTCCCGGCTCTGTGTCCGGCGCATGTGTGGCTGTTCCGCGTTCCCCTTGGCCCCGCTCCTTCGCTCCACTGACTCCGCTCCTTTCGGGTTGTTCGCCTGCTTCGCCGCTACTATGAGCGAGTCCGACTTCTCCTCTCCGTACATCACCGGCTATGACTCCTCGTCTTCCCGGTGCGGGCCATCTCCGACACTGGCAGATGGTCAGAGGGGAGATCTCCCGGTTCCCGCGTAGAGATCGTATTGACATGCCAGGGTCTCAGACCCCGCCGGGTCCATGTGGCACTCGCAGTATCGCACCCTATGATGTTGCCTTCCGTTAACAGTACAACGTCGGCACCCGGTAATTTAATATACATTTCGTGGCTCAATGGCTGGCCTGTCAACACCCCTGTCAACGCTTCGCCCCATACCTCGCGGTATGCAACGCATGACTCGGGGACCTTGTGGATTGCTGGTCCTTCAATGGTCGGGGACTTTCACCCCTTGATCTCTACCGGTCTCCCGGCGCACACTGTATGTATAACCAGTATAATTAGAGTGTCAGGAGGAAAGATGAAGCTACAACTTTTCAGCACCGGGAAAGAACTCCCGCCACAGGCCCATCCATTGTTTGCCGATCTGGCCAGCTGCGGTTTTCCCAGCCCTGCTGCTGACTATGTCGAGTCCGATCTGGATCTCCATGATTACTGCATACGGCATCCGAGCGCGACTTACTACCTGCGTGCCAGCGGAGACAGCATGGCCGACGGCAGTCTGTACAATGGCGATCTGCTGGTTGTGGACAGTGCTGAAAAGCCGCGGCACGGCGATATCGTTGTCGCCAGCGTACAGGGGGAGTTTACGGTGAAACGGCTTCTGCTGACGCCACGGCTGACGCTGCAGCCCATGAATGCCTCCTGGTCGCCGATTTATCCTGACCCCGACGAGCTGGATATCTTTGGCGTCGTCACGCACATCATCCACCGCCCGAGGGAGATGTACTGATGTTTGCCCTGGCCGATGTGAACAGCTTCTATGCCAGCTGTGAACGTGTTTTCCGCCCGGATTTGAAAGGAAAGCCGATAGTCGTCCTGAGCAACAACGACGGGAACGTAATCGCTCGCAGTGCCGAGGCGAAGCCCTGGATCAAAATGGGGACTCCGTGGTTTCAGATAAAAAACGAAAGGTACCCGGAAAAAATATATGCGTTTTCAAGTAATTATGAACTTTACGCTTCCATGTCAGCACGTGTGATGAGTTGCCTTGAGGAGATGGCCCCGAGGGTGGAACAGTATTCCATTGATGAGATGTTCCTCGACCTGACCGGCGTGGAGCACTGTATGGGGCTTGAGGACTTCGGCCGGCAGGTGCGTCAGCACGTGTATGACTGTACCCGCCTGACCATTGGCGTGGGCGCCGGACCAACGAAAACCCTCGCAAAATCAGCCCAGTGGGCCTCAAAAGAGTGGAAACAGTTTCGTGGCGTACTCGCTCTGACCAGGGGAAATCCGCAAAGGACGCGGAAACTGCTTTCACTGCAGCCGGTTGAAGAAATCTGGGGGGTGGGTAACCGTATTGCACGCAAGCTGAATCTGCTGGGCATAAAAACCGCGCTCGATCTGGCTCTGACGAACCCGGCCTTCATCCGCAAAAATTTTTCTGTGGTCCTTGAGCGAACGGTACGGGAACTGAACGGGGAAAGCTGCCTTTCGCTTGAGGAAGCCCCTCCGACGAAACAGCAAATTGTGTGCAGCCGCAGTTTTGGCGTGAAGATCACAGAGTACGAGTCGCTCCGCCAGGCTATTTGCCAGCACGCAGAGCGGGCCTCTGAAAAGCTGCGTAAAGAGCGCCAGTATTGCCGGCATATTTCTGTTTTCATCAAAACGTCCCCGTTCGCCGTTAAAGAGCCGTACTACGGCAACGTGGCCACGGAAAAACTGCTGACCCCGACTCAGGACACCAGGGACATCATTGCAGCCGCCACAACGGCTCTGGAGCGTATCTGGAGGGATGGGCACCGGTATGCCAAAGCCGGAGTTATGCTGAATGACTTCACCGGCTCCGGCGTTTCGCAGTTGCAGCTGTTCGACGAACGTCCGCCCCGCCCTCACAGTGCTGAGCTGATGAAGGTTCTGGACGGGATCAACCACTCAGGGCTGGGTAAAGTATGGTTTGCGGGGCGGGGCATTGCCCCGGAATGGCAGATGAAACGGGAGATGCTTTCTCCTGCTTATACGACACGATGGTCAGATATTCCTGAAGCGAAACTGGCGTGAAATTTTGGCGATTTCACCTTGAAATTCTCAACCTAAACTTCCTAATTACAATAAGTTAGATGTGAAATCGCCATGGCGAAATTATTGACTCAAATTTCTGTCAAGGACCTCATTGATGGCCTTGTCCAGTTCATCCTGAACCACTTTTGACATACGGCTAAACTCATAAGTCAGCGTGCGCCCTTTCACACGTTTGCGCGCAAACTTGTCCTTTTCTTCAAACGTCCAGAGCGGGGAAATCACTGACTTTTCCTTGGGAGGTGGAGCTATCAATGCCTGAGATGCCTGAGAAATCAGCTTCAGTATACTGGCTTTCTGTTCATCTTCTGGTCGCTCGCAATCACTTAAAATTGCATTATGTCGATCTGAGACAGACTGAATGAGTTCTTCAGGCGTTAAGCCCTTTTCACTGAGTTTTTCGTTAACTTCTAAAAGAATTTTATAGTCACTAAACGATAGCTCCGACTGAACCGGGAACAGAGCAATCAAGTCTTGCGGTACTGCCGCCGCCTGCAACGCCCTGGTGACCTTAGCCTGAGATAACCCCTCCAGTTCAGCAATTTCCTTTTGATTGAATCCGGACTCTTTAAGAGCTAACAGTCTCAGGCCGATTTCGCGAAGGTTATGTTCTTTAGCTGTCTGGATATCTTTAGCCAGTTGGCGAGCTTCATCAGCTGATAAATGTTCATCGGTAACCATGACATCAAGGCCTGTGCGGATATAAATCGCTGAGGCTCGCCGTCTTGAACCATCCAGTATCTCAATCTTTTCACCTTGCTTAATACCAATACAGGGGAAGAACTGCTGAAACTTAATCGTCTGGATAATGGATTTCAGAGACTCCCTGGTTAGAGCAAGTTGATCTCGTCCGTTATTTTCCTGGTTTACGAAGGTCATACTTTCAACGTCAGATGCAGGTATCCGAACAAACCTGAACGTTACCTTCCTGCCGGTTTTTAAGGTAAATACCTGGCTTCTATCGGTGTCAGTCATCTCGACCATTGACGCCTGAGTATTTAACTGTCTGCCGATGGTTTTTCTTCTCTCATTCGACATCACATACCTCCGTTAGTACGAATGAACTCAATGCGATCAAATACTGCCTTCGCAAAGTCTTCCGCCGCTGATTTTGCGCTTTTTAACGCCTCTGTGCTTCCATCATAGGTTGCGGGATTTGCTGAAATAACGGTGTCAAAAGTCTCCCCACAGCGTTCGAAACCATCCAGTCGCGGCAGAACCATGTCGAGCATATCGGCACCGAAAACCTCTTTAGCCTGGCTATGGCAAATTTTATGATCAGACTTGTTCAGGATTTTGGACATGAAGCCGACGTTACCGATGAGATTGCAGGTGTGCCCATCCATTTCGATCGAATCAATGAGGGCAGGGAGGCTGGCCACAAATTTCAGGGAAGAATGAAAATCAACCGTCGCCGGTGGAAGGGGGGTCAACATCAGGTCTGCCGCACCAATACAGTTTTTCAGGAATGCATCAAGGTGAGGACCACTATCAAGGAAAATAAAGTCGTAGTCATGCTGGAGCTTGTCGATAATGTTCTCTTTAAGCACTGCATGAATATTTTGCCCTGGCAGATGTTCTTCACACAGCCCCTTCCAGCCTTCAGCAAGGAATGCATCGTCAATGGAAGCAGGAATGACATCAACACCTGGAATAATCGACGGCACTATAAAATCGGAAAGTAATTCTTCACGAGACACGTTCTGGAGCATGGCCTGAGCAGCCGTATTTTCAACCAAGCCCACTGAATTCTCATGGCTCAGGAACATTGTCAAAGATGCCTGCGGATCGAAATCGATGGCCAGAATACGGAGGTCTTCGAACAGAAGCTGAGGATGAGCTCGAAAAGCATGTGATAATGAAGCGGTAGAGACTGTCTTGGAACCACCACCTTTAAGATTACAAACAAAAATCGTGAAGGCTTTATCGAAGCGATCCCTGTACTTGGGCACTTTACGATGGAAATACAGATCGATGACATTCTGAATCGTCATCGCGTATTTCATCGTATTGCCGGAAGGTTTCTTTTTAAAAATGTAGCCACCGGCTTCCATTTCGGCCACAGCATACTCAACACTGCCTTTACTGAGTTTAGGCAGCTTATACAGGGCGGCTTTGCTGTATTCCTGATAGAACTCGGTAAGTTTCAATTCCTCTTTTTGCTGGCGTATATTTTCGCTCAAAGATGTCAGAAGCTTACCAGCACGTGTGGCGACTTTCCGTAACTGCTCAATATTGTCCATTCATCACCTCATGACGTTTTTTGTCATTTTGAACAAAAAGAGTCATGTTGCAAGTAAAAAATCATGTTGTTTTGAGTTCGCTCTCAACAATTGGAGGGTTTGGACAAGCCAGAAGGGTGTTCCACTCAAACACCGTTCTGAATCGCAATTTTACGCTCAGGGGCTGATTTTTGTTACGACCGTTCAAAGATAGCTTTTCTGTAACAGTGCTCGCCGCAGCCATGAGACCGAGCGTAGCGAGCGAACTGGCGAGGAAGCAAAGAGCAGCCGTTCAGGCAGATAGCTCTTACGCCCAATACATGAATAGGTTTCCATTCTCTGTTGGAAACAGGTCAACTTCGCAGGCAGCCCTGACTGTGGGATACGGGTCAGGCCGGGTCTGCGGGAAACACCCCAAGCGCAGGCACACGCGCAGATAGCCTGTTCAGGGCAATAAGTGTGACAATCTGCCCTCATCAATTATGACGAGCTCGACCACTGCCTCAGGCCTTGCGACTAAAGGGAAGAGGGAAAGAGGGGAAATCAACTGTGACAAACTGCACTCATGTATTGTGACAAACTGCCCTCATGTATTGTGACAAACTGCCCTCATGTATTGTGACAAATTGCCCTCAAACTTGGTTTCACTACCGGTTACAGCCAAAAAAGAATTAATAAGCGCAGGCTGCCAGGGAGGGAACAGCAAAACTGTGACAAATCACCCTCAACCTGCCGGATCAAATGTGACGAACCACCCTCAAATCTGTGACAGATAACCCTCAAACTATTCTGTTGTCAGGGAGGTGATATCACGGAAAGAGAATACGATATGAGTTGTCTGGCGGCCTTTCTTTTTCTCGATGTAAGAGAGGCGCATTGGTGTCCGGCTGTTGATCTCATCAACACTTGCCTGCAGGAAGCGGCGGCGAAAGTCCGGCATACGCTGGTAACTTTGAGGTAGCTGGTAGCGCTCCATGATCCAGTCGATTTTCAGGGACACGACACCTGAGCCATCAGGTTTACGGTACTGACACAGGGATTCGTATAAACGCATGGCATACGGATTGGTAATCTCTTTTGTTTCACTGAGCCGGAACTGCGTAAACCGGTTCTGTAACCCGATAAAAAAGGGAATGAGATAGGGGTTGATATGTACGCTGTAAAGCCCTCTGGATGGACTGTGGGCACGTTTGATAAACCAGGGAAAGGATTCATACCCTTTTTCATCGCCGTCATCCTCTTCAGGGCGATAGAAAACCACTTCCTTACCCGCAAAACCTTTCAAAGCCTGTCGTATATCCTTACTGGCTTCAGCGGAGGTCAGCCCGAATGTTTCAGCGTATTTAGCAACATGAATTTCGCAGATGCCGTCGTGTTCCTGCAGCGAACCATCGGATTTCCTGATCTGGTCAACGAACAGATACAGCATACGTTTTTGATCCCGGGAAAGACTATATGCCGCCTCAGTCAGCTCATTTGACTGGACAATCCGCGGGCTATTTTTACGTTTTTTGTGGTTTATAACCGCTATTTCCGCCATGGCAGATCCATATGAAGTGTGACAGGTTTTCAGATTGTCACACTTCATAAAACAGAGTCAACAGGCATGGATAACTTTGTGAAAAGCAACATCTTCTGAGGGCAATTTGTCACAGGGTTAAGGGCAATTTGTCACAGAAAGGACGGCTATTTGAGGGTGATTTGTCACACTGAAAGGGCGGTTTGTCACAGATCCCCCTCTGTAACCCGCATGGATAAAGGCCTGCAGGCATTCTAAAAATAAAGATCTAACAACTATTAAAAAAGATCTTATAAAAATATCTCGGTGGATAAGTGGATAATCCCTACGTAAGGAAATTTTTCATGCATTGAGCGTCAGCAGAATATGAAAAGTACTCTCCCCTGGTGCTTCCTCGCTCACTCGGGGCTTCGCCCTGTCGCTCGGCTGCGGCGAGCACTGCTGGCTCGATCATATCCGTGGCCGGAAGATGCTACTCCTCCCCCTAGTCGCTCTCCAGTACCCGCTACAGCGAGACAAGCCGCACGAAGATTTCTATCGTCCCTGCAGGCATATTCGAATCGTTTTATTACCGCTGGTTGCCGTCGTGACAGAACACTACTTCCTGTAAAAGGGGGGACTAAGGCCCCTGAGTCACACACCTGAAATTAATAATGCGGAGTTTTACGATAATGACCTTGCTGGAAATTTTCCTGACCGCCTCTCCCGCTTCTCAGGGGGCAACAATCCTGTTCCTTGCCGTGCTGATCTACTGGCAAAAGCGATAAATCCATGCGAGCTGGCCTTTGGCCAGCTTCACTGTGTAAGGGGAAAAATGCGGCACATCCAGACATTTCACTAGCAATTTGAGTTCAGATATCTAAGCTTGGGATCCGGACAACATGAGGTAACAAGATGAAACTTGAAGCTATACAGATAGATAATACCGTAAGGAGTGGTCTTAATTCTTTCACTGATGGGGTGATTATTCGTGATACAAAGGTATTGATCACGCTCAATCTCCCGGATGGACAGAAAACCACTATTGAGGGGGAATGGCGGCATATGTCGGACGCCAACAGGTTGTCAGAACGTATTACGATGCTTCAGCATGCGATCTATGAGCAGTATGAGGAATACAGAGCAGATATTCCCGTCAGCTGGTCCAGATAACGTCTGACAGACCTCACCGGCGAGCAGGACGTTCGCCAGCATCATTCTCCTAAGTACTTAAATATTCCCTTTCAGCATGGCTACCGCATCCGCTTCGGGCATCTGAAACTGAACTCGATGCCGCGCAGCAACATCAAGTGCGAACACCTTCGTATAGACTTCCGTCGAGCTAATCGATTTGTGGCCCATCAGGCTCTGCAAAACCTTCAGTGGTATGCCGGCATACAGCATATGCATCGCGTAGGAGTGACGGAACGTATGGGGGGTAACCGGTACTGAGAACGTCACCCCGTCGGCCGCTGCGGCCTCCACCGCTTCGCTAAGCCAGGTGCGCACGGTACGGTCTGTGATCTCCCAGATACGCGCCTTCTCCATTCTGCCGGTGCGCTTGTTTCGTCTTTCCAGCGGAATTTTCAGGGTGGCCACCATCATCTGCAGCTGGCTGACGTAGTGGTGATCGGAAAGGGGAACCAGACGATGGATCTTACTGCCTGCGGGGGCACGACCTGCCGTCCTTGCCGCTTTCTCGGTGCGCTGCTTGAGCGTGGCCAGTTGCACGAACGGATATGGCGGCGCCAGCGAAAAATCCCCTCTTGTCAGCGCAAGCGCTTCGTTAATCCGCGCCCCGGTATTCCAGAGGGTGGCCAGCAGCATCTTGCGGTGAAGATCCGGCACGTAATGGAGCAGGGCGCTGACTTCCGGCGCCAGCAGGTATTTCGGGAGCTCATCCTGGACAATTGCCATCTGCCGCAAGGCCAATGCTGCGGGATAGTCGATGGTCACTGGCAGGGCGGCCATCGAGCCCTGAGAAGTAGCTGAAGGTATGAGGCCTGTCATGATCGGTATCTCAGTATCATTGGTTGCTCAGGTAAGTCTGATGGATTTTTCGCGCCATTTCTGGCTGTCAGAAGCTGTCCAGAATTTGATTCCATTCGGCCTTACAGTCCAGCAGGTACCGGAGGCCGTTGTCGACCCCGTCAAGTAAATCGGAAGCCTCTCCCATTTTTTCCCCAAAGCGGCGGGTGTTGACGTAATGAATCCCTTCAAGGCTCCGGGTGCCGTCATTTCTCCTGGCGTATCGGAAATCTGTCGCCCGTTCATCCACCAGGTGAAGAGCTTTAACCACTTCTTTGACAATTTTAAAATCGGAAGGCCGGTAGCTGTCATCAACTTCCAGGATCAGCTTTTGTGCCAGTGGCCATAAGGTGTTCAGGTTATGATCATCTTTTTTGTACTGGTGTTTATCCGGCTCTTCTGCCAGTGCCAGAGCCAGTCCGATAATCTGTTTGATAATGAGTTCGATGTGATGCCGGTAGAGAAACAACACTGGATAAACCAGAAAATCCTGGTCCCGCCCGGATTCATCAATGTGTTTAATCAGAATGTCAGCAGCCCGCCGGTAACCTTCGGTGTAAGCTGTGCCGTGATCAGGCATGTAATTCAAACATGCGTTATTGTGCCAGTCGCTGTCGCTTGCCAGTAACCCCGGTTCTGACGCTTTTTTCTTTTTCATGGTCTTTTCTGTACCGATGATCTGTTGATAAATCCCGCCATCCATTACTCCTCTGACCTTCAGGGGGCGATAATGTAATAGCCTTTAAAATAGTCATCTATCTGACAGGATTGCCAGGGCGGAGCACAATGTTGGAACAGCGGTTTTTTGTAGTCACCAACCAGTTGCCATGAGTCCGAGTTATCAATTCGTTCTGCAACCATTCTTCCGTTACGTTTCAGGATTTTTGGCGATTTCCAGTTATGTCTGGCGTTAATCATTTCTGTTGGCGTTGCGTATGCCGTTCCTGAATACAGCCATAGCTCTTTATGGCCATATACATCCTCAAGCTCCCGGACCACATCGTAAAATGATCTAAATGTTGGTTTACCCATACCTCGCCTCAAAAATAGTATCCGGTTCAATAGTCACGCAGAGTAATGATGACGCGCAGCACGACCCTGGTTCTGTCACACGAATGATTTTCCCATGTCGTAATCATCACTAGAGAGATAATAATCAGACATATAACCACGCTTTTAAATTACCGGACAGCCCTTCCGGCCGGATCCGATTTTTCTGTTATTAACAACTTTCCGGAAGTGTACCACGATCAGGAAGTCAGCGAACCCCTGTTTTCTGCTGCTGCGCGCCGGGCCACAGGGAAGGGGGGAAACACAGCATATAGCGTCATCATCAGCTGATGACACCGCTACATCTTGTGTCGGTGGGCGGCTGCGCCCCGGAGGGGAGGACGCAGATCCGGAACCGGCAGAAATCGGATCTTAAAAAGAGAAACAGGAAAAAGGTAATAAAAATCTTGCATTGGTAATACAACCAGGAGAAAGTAATACCACCACTGCAAGTGGAGTCAAATCCCGTTTTGTAGGAAATTTTTCTTTTTAGATTAAAACGTCAAAGAGGGGTTCATTATGAACATTCAGACTTCATCTGAACAAAACGAGTCTCAGGGGACCGTGTCGGTCTCACTTAAAGGCATTCCGACCGATCAGGGCCAGGCGCTGAAAGAGGTGGCCAGAGCACGGGACATTAACCAGTCTGCGCTGCTGCGTGAGATGGTTAATGCCAGTATGGGCAGTATACTCCACGTCTTCTGCCTTAAGAGCCCGCTTGTCGCGTCCCTGGATCAGGACATCGCGCAGTATAACGGCTGTACTGTCCTGCCGGCATGGAGCAGTGTCCCTCAGCCCCCTCAGTTTGAAGCGGCCTACCGCGACCTGCTTTCCATCCGTACAGAAGATGATCTGACCCGGATTTTGCTGCGTAATGCACAGTACCTCCGCATGCGAAGCAGCCAGGTTCTGCCACCGGGACAGCAGTTCTACGGCGGGACTGCGCTGTATTTTGCCCTGTTCTGTGATGTTGCCGGTCGTGATGAACAGACGATTGAAGCCTTCTGGGCCAGTATCGCGCGTTTCTGGGGAGCCTGGTATCGTCGGCAGGATTACTATCAGCAGATCAACCAGCTGCGCGGAGTCATGGGCAAGGCGCCGGCGAATGGTCTCAGTGAGGCGCATGCGGTGGGCGTTTACAGCCGGGTCGCTGTGTTTCAGGATGAAAGCGGCCAGAAAGGACTCAGCCAGGTGCTGCTGACCCTTCGCACAGAGAATACGCAGGCGCTGCCGGCAGGCGCGTTCGATCAGTTTGAGTTGCCGTGCTGTAATGGTCACATTCTGGTGCCTGATCCGGGCTATGGCGCCCCCGTTGTTTTTCTCAACAATGTACTCGGCCTGGGGTTCCGCTTCCGGGAAGGAACCTGCTCCATGCACTGCTACACTGTGGAGGATGTCCGACTCGGGGCCACTCAGACACTGACGGAAGTGGCGGAATCGCTCGTCAGTAATGTTGATGCTCCCCTGCGGGCCTATGCTGCCACCATCCCGGTAAATCAGAGGTAGTTGCTTTGACATCCTCCCTGCCTGAAGGACGGGGAGGATGTCAACTCATGGGGTCAGCTACGGCCCCGTTTCAGTTCACGGACACAGGGATCATAATCATCTGCATAACCTCCATAGTCACGGCTGGGCATGAAGTACCATTTTTTGCCGTCCCAGCCGACGATCCGGGTGGTTGGTTTGGTTTTATTAAAAACAACAATACAGACGCCGGAGGGAGACCCCGGGGGAAGAAGCCGTTGCACCACACACTCACTGTTGCCCACATCAATCCAGTCTTTGACGTGAATTTCAGGATGGCTCATTGTTAATCTCCAGGTGATAAAATTGATTACCGTACAGTGTACAGTGACCGGGTAATGCTCCTGACACCAGTATATTGCGGTGGTGTTGCCCTGATTCAGCCAGCACCTATAGAATTGCGTCATGAATATTCGTGACGTATATACGGGCCTGTTTTTTTCACGTTAGCAAATTTGCCCGTGCGGCAGAAACTCGATTTTAGCAATGGACGACCTGGACACTGATTTCCCCTCACGGTCTATACCGAAAGTGGAGTTCCCATCCGGCGGGAGATTCCGGACTGATGTATAAGCATATGCAAGTGCCGTTTCAAGCGTGCCCTTTTCATAAACAATATCTGCCTGGAACCAGATAATACAGGGGTGAAGCACCTTGAGGTAATGCGGCGTAAGATCGTGGGCGTAGTTCTCAAAGTATGCGTTACAGACATCCTCTACCAGCTCCGGCAGCCTGAGATAATCATGTTGCCCATTTTCACTGGTGTGGAAATGTAATTCCCGAACCAGATGGCCGTAAGGCCCCCAGTGCGTTCTATCGCCAGTTCTGAGCTGAAACATCTCATCCGGGACGCCCCCCGGAACATTCCATTCCTGAAGGTGTTTACGGACCATCTCATTCGGAGCCAGGTCGAGCAGCATTTTTATGGCGAGTGATTCTGACTGATTTAGCGCCAGTAACCCCGCGGGAAAAGTGTTACCGGCGAAAGTCCGGGTACCATGAAACCACAGAGCTCGTGTGAATGGTCCCGGTTCGCCCAGTTCCGCACAGACGTACTCTCTCAGATACTGAGGTGCATCAACCAACTGGCGAGGATTAAGCTCGTAGATACTTTCAAGATCGAGCGAAAGCAGCACCCTTTTCAGCTTTTCAGGGGGACAGCCAAACCCGGCAGATAATGTATGCAACGCCTGAGTTCGTGAGGAGCAATCGAGGATCAACATTGTGTAACCCCCTCACAAATCCTGTAGTTTAACAGCCCGGGCTCGACGCCGGGCCATATTGCCGAGCAGCAGGGTCGCATAATATTTCAGAAAGGGTAAAAGTTCCGGGGCGCTGAAAGTGGCATAGGCATTCTCATCCTCAGGAGCATCCCTGAAAGCAATCAGATCGACAAGACGATCGTCGGTGACTGATACAACCTGGACGCTGAAATGAGCCACAGAATTTCTCATTTTAAGGATAAGATCACGCAGAGTCATCTCCGGTCCGGGTAGCTGCGACTCCTGTAACCCCATGTTTGTTTTAAGCAGCTGCGTTAAACGGTCAGCGGGCAGGAAAGAGAGCGCCTTCTCTTTCGGCAGCACGATGAGACCCAGAAGGCAATTCAGGGTCAGTGTGTAGTTGTACTGCTCCCTGAAGGGCTTGCCCTGCACCTCAATCATTTCGTTATACTGATCAATAAGTGCCAGTGTTCGCTGAACAAATTCGGTCTCAAAATCTGAATAATTTCCCATTTAACCCTCCCGTTCCGGTTCGAGAATCCACTATATCATCCGGTCAGCCTGACGGCTCAGGTACAGCATTTCCGATTTTGGTATTTTTAGGATCTGCGGTGGAGAAATGAGAAAACAGGATATGCACAGCATATCCATATGCCGCGCATCTGCATATGGCAGACATACGCATATGCCAGTCATCTGCATATGCGACACCTATACAAACCAATCCGGCAGGCATATACTGCACATATGCACTCACACATCATGCATGATCAGTTGGAGGAACATCCATGCGCACAGTTTCGATATTTAAAAACGGCAATAACCGCGCCATCCGTCTGCCCCGGGACCTGGATTTTGACGGCGTCAGCGAGCTGGAGATCGTAAGGGAAGGGGACAGCATCATTCTGCGTCCCGTCCGGCCGACCTGGGGCTCGTTCGCGCAGCTGGACAGGGCCGATCCGGACTTTATGGCGGAGCGTGAGGATGTGGTCAGCGATGAAGGACGCTTTGAGCCATGAAGAAAACCTGGATGCTCGACACCAACATCTGCTCGTTCATCATGCGCGAGCAGCCGGCAGCGGTGCTGAAGCGCCTGGAACAGGCGGTGCTGCGCGGTGATCGCATCGTGGTCTCGGCCGTGACGTATGCCGAGATGCGCTTCGGCGCCACCGGCCCGAAGGCCTCGCCGCGCCATATTCAGCTGGTCGACGCGTTCTGCGCGCGCCTCGATGCCATCCTGCCCTGGGACCGGGCCGCGGTGGACGCCACGACGGACATCCGGGTGGCGCTGCGCCTCGCCGGGACGCCGATCGGCCCGAACGACACGGCCATTGCCGGGCACGCTATCGCGGCCGGCGCCGTCCTGGTGACGAACAATGTGAGAGAGTTTGTGCGGGTGCCTGGTCTGACGCTGGAAGACTGGGTTATTTAGTAGCAAACAGACTGATACAAGATATGCCCGCTGATTAACTACCTCAGGCATTTTTTGTGAATTAATGGTAATGAGTAGTGAATAGCTGTTAGTGTTCCGAGAAAACGGTGCCTGCAATGTATTCTGTATAACTAAACAGAGGGAGATTATTACACATGAAATTTAAGGACAGAAATCTCAGGGCTCTCGCGGAATGTATCATCGGAGATAATAAGGCATTTCTGTATCGCTCAAGCAGCCGCATCACTGAGTTTTTCCAGGACTGCGACATGGAAGTTGTTCATGATGGTTCAACACGGTGGGCATGGACAGCCATGAGGCTGGAAGAGCTTCTAAATGAGCCGCAGCCCAAAGCCCACGCTTTACCGGAAAGGTTTGTTCATGTGCTCAGGTATCTAATGTTAAAAGAGGATGCCATGGATGACGATCCCGGGAGATTAAAAGCCCTTGAAGAACTGAATAAGCCATTGTTGCGGGAGGGCTATGAAGCCTTCTATGGAGACGATAACCTGCTGTATATCCGTCACAATGGCACCAAAACAGTATCTGTAAGCAATAATCCTCACCGGCCCCTCACGCCTCACGAAATAAAACGAAGGACGTTACTGACAGCGTTTCTTGATACCTGCTCTGAAGATGAATTGATAGAGGAGGTGCTCCTTCCTTTATTCCGGCAGCTCGGCTTCCACCGGATAACAGCAGCAGGACATAAGGATAAAGCGCTGGAATATGGAAAAGACATCTGGATGAAGTTTATTCTGCCAACACAGCATATTCTTTATTTCGGTATACAGGCAAAAAAAGGCAAGCTGGATGCGTCCGGCGTCAGCAAATCCACAAATTCGAATGTTGCTGAAATTCACAATCAGGTTCTGATGATGCTTGGTCATGAAATATTTGACCCGGAGACAAACAGAAAGGTGCTGGTCGATCATGCCTTTATCGTTGCTGGCGGAGAGATTACTAAACAGGCGAGAAACTGGCTGGGTGGCAAACTTGATGCCAGCAAAAGAAGCCAGATCATGTTTATGGACCGGGAAGACATCCTTAATTTATATATCGTAAGTAATCTTCCTTTACCTAATGCTGCGCTTGACTCTGATGAAGCTGCGTGGGGCGACGATATTCCGTTCTAATCCTTAGCGCGTCCTTTCAAAAAGTAATTATCAGCTGACTGAGCGTTTGAGACATTGGGCAGGGGATTTACAGTAACACCCTGAGCGGGCTGCGTTGCATGTTCGGGGATTTCTGCATGGTGCGTTTATTTTACTGGAAAATCTGCTGAACTCGTTTGGCAGCAGGGCAACAGATTTGCTGCCCTGCCTTACCCTCATTCGAGTTCACTAGCCCGCTCAATGATCTCTTGACGTACAGCTGAAATATAATTATCCCATGCTGGTGAGTATTTGCTGATATAGCTCAGAATGGTATGTTCGATGTTGTGTTTCCGTGCCAGGTTATTCAGTCTGTCGTAATAATCATGCCAGTCAGCTAGTCCATTAATTGACATCGAAAACTGCCTTAGTTTGGCATACTCAGCGGCCTCGTCCGCCGATACTGTTGCCGGATCGATCGCTTCGAACCAGCATTTATGGTTAAACTCCGGAGCACCTTTTTGATGAACCGTCTGAAGAGTGAATTCAAAGAGTCTGCCCAACACTTCACGTCGTTGCTGTTTTATCACCCTGTCCGTTCCTGTCAGACACTTCTGAATGATTTTAAGTTTTTCCTGAATCGTATGGTGCACATCGCCGTCAAGAACGCACATCACCTTTCCAATATTACGGCCAGAAAGCAGAAGTCCCGCAAGCACAACAGCAGAGTTTTCTGCAGCACCAAAGAGCTGAACGTCCACCTTATCTGTCAGTGCCTCCCGCTCCAGAAGGACATTGATAGCCGTACGCGCCAGTTCATCTTCAACGAAAACACTGACCATTTCAGGCTGAACATCAGTCAACTGACGTAACGCATCAGCAGATACACCGGGAAATGCCCTAATCCCTGTGCCCATATTAAAAATACTGACAATATTGATCGCTCGCTTGAACTGAACGACAGATTCCCTGTGAGTTGAAAAAACAATTTCCAGCAGCGACTCATCCGCTATGTCGATGAGCTCAGTGACCAACTTTTTGAAGGCTTTCTCATGGAGAAGAACATCGAGTTCGTCAATAAGAAGCAATCCATTTGGCATTATAGAGGGGTCATGTGCAGCTTTAAGCACTTCAAATACACGTTTCTCACCGGCTCCCATGGTGTGCTCAGTATAGGAGATACCATTTTTGGTAAATTTATAGAATGTGTAGCCCTTTTGGGTAGTACAGACCATCAAATCGGAGTAATTAGCCTCAAGAATCCGACACATAGAATCGAGTATTTTTTGTTTGAGGTGGCTTTGTTGAATAAATCAGATTCGGGGCGAGTGTCCCTGTAGCAGGGCAGATTTTCAGGCAATACGCACGCTTTCCGGCATTCCTGCCTTTGTCATCCTGTTCAGCGCCCGAACCATGGCCAGAGCCTCTGCCACCTGCCCGTCATAATCACGCAGTGTCAGTGAACCTCCGAACAGCTGCTTTATCCTATACATCGCCGTTTCCGCTATCGAGCGACGGTTGTAATCTGTTGTCCACTTCCACCGCGCATTGCTCCCGCTCAGTCGCTGATTCGCAACAGCACGGTTGCGGTCTGCGTACTCAACGGGCCAGTAGCCCGCTCCCTTTCGGGGAGGGATAAGCGCGCTGATATTCTTACGCCGCAGTTCATCGTGACACAGGCGCGTATCGTAAGCTCCGTCGGCCACTGCTGCTCTGATTTTTCTGTGAGTCTGCCGGATAAGACCCGGGAAGGCTTCTGAGTCTGTTACATTGTTCAGTGACAGGTCCGCGCAGATGACTTCATGTGTTTTACCATCAACAGCAAGATGCAGCTTTCGCCAGATGCGGCGGCGCTCTTTGCCGTGCTTTTTAACTTTCCATTCGCCTTCACCGAAGACCTTCAGCCCGGTCGAGTCAATCACCAGATGCGCGATTTCACCCCGGGTGGACGCTTTAAAACTGACATTCACCGACTTTGCCCGCTTGCTGACACTGCTGTAGTCCGGGCAACGCAGTGGGACACCCATCAGGGAAAAAATGGAATCAATAAAGCCCTGAGCGGCTCGCAGGGTCAGCCGGAATACGCGTTTAATGACCAGAACGGTAGTGATGGCAAGGTCTGAATAGCGCTGAGGTCGTCCGCGCGATGCGGGCTTTGCTGACTCATACCAGGCCTGAATCGCCTCATCATCCAGCCAGAAAGTGAGGGAGCCACGGTTGATGAGAGCTTTGTTGTAGGTGGACCAGTTGGTGATTCTGAACTTCTGCTTTGCCACGGAACTGCCTGCATTATCAGGATTATGGAGCTCTGATCCTTCAACTCAGCAAAAGTTCGATTTATTCAACAAGCCACTTAATGGGTAGAAGCTATCGAGTTTAATTTTTTATGGCTATTGTTAAACTGCAGTAACGATAAAAGATGAACGCTCCCTGGTAAATCGGGGTAATGCTGCCAACTTACTGATTTAGTGTATGATGGTGATTTTAAGGTGCTTGCGTGGCTTCCATTTCCATCAGATGTCCTTCCTGCTCCGCTACTGAAGGCGTGGTGCGTAACGGCAAAAGCACTGCCGGACATCAGCGCTATCTCTGCTCTCACTGCCGTAAAACATGGCAAATCAGCTTCACTTACACCGCCTCTCAACCCGGTACACATCAGAAAATCATTGATATGGCCATGAATGGCGTTGGATGCCGGGCAACCGCCCGCATTATGGGCGTTGGCCTCAACACGATTTTACGTCACTTAAAAAACTCAGGCCGCAGTCGGTAACCTCGCGCATACAGCCGGGCAGTGACGTCATCGTCTGTGCGGAAATGGACGAACAGTGGGGCTATGTCGGGGCTAAATCGCGCCAGCGCTGGCTGTTTTACGCGTATGACAGGATACGGAGGACGGTTGTGGCGCACGCCTTCGGTGAACGCACTCTGGCCACACTGGAGCGTCTTCTGAGCCTGCTGTCGGCCTTTGAGGTCGTGGTATGGATGACGGATGGCTGGCCGCTGTATGAATCACGCCTGAAGGGAAAGCTGCACGTTATCAGCAAGCGTTACACTCAGCGCATTGAGCGACATAACCAGAATCTGAGACAACATCTGGCAAGGCTGGGACGGAAGTCGCTGTCGTTCTCAAAATCGGTGGAGCTGCATGACAAAGTCATCGGGCATTATCTGAACATAAAACACTATCAGTAAATTGGAGTCATTACCCTAAAATAGGGTCTTGCATTTAGAAGGTTACGCAGTCGTAGTAATTCGTCGTGACTCCCCCACGAATGACTAATAAAAATATTTAGATCTCTAGCCATAAATCCCCCAGCAATTATTAGTTATATTCCCATTAATAATATGGGGACTGTGACTTAGTTTATCAAGGGTATCATCCGGGAAAAACCTCACTAACACAGAGGCTTATATTAATTCATTAAAAACAGAAAGTTATCGTCTTGGCGTGGTTTTTTACATCATTGACCGTCAAACCCCTGGAAAGCCAAAACCCGCTTTCAGATGGCTCTGGAGTCTATGTGCGCCATCGGAGTGGTCACGGCAAGGCGAATCCGTAGCCGGGGCGTATAGATCAGCATGTTAAAGAAGGGTACTGAACAACCTGGAACTACCCTCTGAAGGAATGGTTATTCCGTTCGACGCCAATATTAGCTTTTTCCGGGCTGTGATAACATCTCCGGGTCATTTTTCAGAGACCTGGACCGATGAAGAAGAAACCCGGTACACCCACACCCCATGACGCGACATTTCGCCAGTTCCTGGCGAACCCCGATGTGGCCCGTGACTTCATGACACTACATCTGCCGGCAGAATTACAGGCACTGTGCGATTTGAATACGCTGAAGCTGGAGTCCGGTACCTTCGTTGAGGATGACTTACGTCAGTACGCCAGCGACATTCTCTGGAGCATGAAAACCACCACCGGCGATGACGGGTATATCCATCTGCTTCTGGAGCACCAGAGTTCGGCGGATAAAAACATGGCCTTTCGCCAGCTCCGCTATGCTGTCGCTGCTATGCACCGTCATCTTGAAGCAGGCCATAAAAAACTGCCGCTGGTCATCCCGGTACTGTTCTACCACGGCAGCCGGAGTCCGTACCCGTTCTCCACTAACTGGCTGGATTGTTTCAGTAACCCGGAGCAGGCCGGAAAGGTCTACACCAGAGGCTTCCCGCTGGTTGATGTCACCGTCATCGATGATGATGAGATAATGCACCACCGCCGGATGGCCGCCCTGACCCTGCTGATGAAACATATTCGCCAGCGGGACATGATGGAACTGCTGGACAGACTGCCACAGGTGATGGTGGAATGGATTTCCCCCGAACAGGTGCGTGTTCTGATAAACTATATGGTAAATGCAGGCGAAGCGCCTGCTCCTGAATTTATGCGGGCGCTGGCACAGCGTCTGCCGCAACACGAGGATGAACTGATGACCATCGCACAACAGCTTGAACAGATTGGCATCGAGAAGGGCCTGCAGCAGGGGATCCAGTTAGGCAGACAGGAAGGCCGTAATGAAGGCAAGCTGGAAGGCAAGCTGGAAGTAGCCCGCACCATGCTGCAGAACGGCATTGACCGCAATACCGTCATGAAAATGACCGGTCTGACCGAAGACGACCTGGCGCAGATCCGCCATTAATCCTTTTCTGACACTCCCTGTCTGGCCATCAGAGTAAACTGGTGGGGCAGGGAGACATCCCCTGCAGGCTCAGCCTGCCAGCCACAGCGATTAAACAGCTTCATCATCCCGGCTATGCTCCCCGTCAGGCGGGCCATCAGCGGATTTATCTGTCGGCCATTGTCGTTAAAAGCGGCATCGAGGTTGGCCCGTGAGAGATAAATGCCGTTCACGCCTGCACTGAGCGCCACAGAATTCCGGCCGGACCATTCCCGATCGTTCAGCAGACGGTATTGCCAGTGCATATCCTTCGCTGTTTCCAGCGCATACGTCAGCCGGAACAGGTCGTTCTGCTCAGACAACTCACCGGTGCAGGAACGCCAGAGGTAATCCAGCTTACTGGCCAGCTTCGCGCTGACGCCCAGCTGGCGCCCCTGCTTAAGCAGCCACTCGAGATCGGGTGTGACATCGCGAGAAAAACGTCGTTGCTTCAGTGCTGTCGCCAGCCAGCGGGTGAGAAAGAGATTTTCCTGTGCCGGTGAGAGAGCTCCGCCATCCTGTCTGGCCAACGCAAGCGCCACCAGAGCGCACCATGCCAGATGGCCCGATTTTTCTGTCAGCGTCATGCTGGCTTACTCCCTGTATCTTCATTTATATCCTCCTGGAGCTGGCG
The DNA here is from genome assembly GCF_014596785.2 of Klebsiella sp. K4. Classification (NCBI taxonomy): domain Bacteria; kingdom Pseudomonadati; phylum Pseudomonadota; class Gammaproteobacteria; order Enterobacterales; family Enterobacteriaceae; genus Klebsiella; species Klebsiella sp. K4. The sequence goes on along the minus strand of NZ_CP115022.1, from coordinate 180,844 downwards.
CCAGTATTCAGCAACATCGTTCACTACCCGTGCCGTCATGACGGCATCAGTGACGGCAGAATGGGCTTCCCCGGACCAGCCCTGCCTGACTGACAGCGCCGGAAAGCGATATAGTACCGTAACGGTTGGTGGGACCGTAATAACCTGCAGCGAGCCGCATGGCGCAGTACACCGTCAGGGTGTCCAGCCAGCTGGCAGAGTCGTTAAACGCTGCTGCTGTCTGCTTCAGAATCCGCGAATCAAAGTCAGCATTGAAAATGACCAGCGGCCGCTGCCCAATATGGTTCTGAAGCTGCTGCGCAATATCGGGCCAGGACGGCGCACTGACCAGATCATCGTCACTGATACCGTGTACCGCAGCTGCTGCCGGATCAATACTGACTGTCGGTTTCAGGCAGGTCTCAAACAGCCTCTCTCCCCGTGCATTCACCAGACCGATTTCCAGCGCCTGCGCGCCGGCAGAAAACGACACAACCAGGCTCTTATCGCCCTGGCGAGACGTCGTTGTGACGTCCTGTTCGCCATGATGCATACTCCCACTGCATCATAAACATGCTTGACAACTTAATAGGGGCACGTTACGAAACGCGAGCACCGCTTGGCGACACTGTTCCGTCACATGCTCAATGTCATGGTTCACGTCGATGCGGGCAATATCTTTCTCATCGTCCTGCGGGCACTCCAGCGCGTCGAACTGGCTTTTGAGTAATCCCACCGGCATAAAATGCCCCGCCCGACGCTGCATGCGCGCCAGAATGGTCTCGTAGTCGCCGTCCAGCCACAGAAAATGCACATTCGGGCTGCCCTGACGCAATATATCGCGGTACTGTTTTTTTAATGACGAGCAGACAATAAACCCGGTCTCGTTCTTTTTATATAAACTGTATGAGGCGTCATTTAATCGCGCTAGCCACGGCAGTCGATCTTCATCGGTTAATGGAATACCTTCAGACATTTTATCAATATTTTTAGCCGGATGGAGATCGTCGCCATCAATAAATTTAGCCGATAATACAGCGGCAATTTTGCTGCCAATTAAAGATTTACCGCTACCCGAAACGCCCATCAAAATATAACTTTCCCCGGCCATCGAAAAAAACTCCAGATTCATATTCCATGACGAGATACTACGCCTTCCACATTGCAGAATTCAACTTTTTTCGCCTCGACCGAGCAGATTTACAGGGCGCATCACGTTATGCGTAACATTGTAGTGTAACAATTTCTCAGCGTGATCTACATCACAAATAATAACAATTAAAACCGTTTAAATGCTGCCGAGGTTACTACCTGACCAGTGAGGCATTTATGCAAGTCAAAACCCAATCCTGCGTTGTAGCGGGTAAGAAAACTGTTGCCATTACCGACCAAAATATAGAATGGAATAATAAAGGAACGCTGGTGAAAATTACCCGAGGCGGTATTTGCGGCTCCGATTTACATTATTATCAGGAAGGCAAAGTCGGTAATTTTACCGTTAAAGCGCCGATGATTTTAGGCCATGAAGTTATTGGTAAAGTGGTGCACAGCGATTCAAAAGAATTACATGAAGGTCAGTCGGTGGCGATTAATCCGTCGAAGCCCTGCGGCCACTGTAAATACTGTCTGCAGCATGAGGAAAACCAGTGCACGGAAATGCGTTTTTTTGGCAGCGCCATGTATTTTCCCCACGTCGACGGCGGCTTTACTCAGTTTAAAACCGTCGATACTACGCAGTGCATCCCCTACCCTCAACAGGCCGATGAAAAAGTCATGGCCTTTGCCGAACCGTTGGCGGTCGCGATCCACGCCGCGCATGAAGCGGGCGACCTGCAGGGCAAGCGCGTGTTTATCTCCGGCGTTGGGCCTATCGGCTGTCTGATTGTCAGCGCGGTGAAAACGCTCGGCGCGGCAGAGATTGTCTGTGCAGATATCAGTTCACGTTCGCTCTCGCTGGCGCAACAGATGGGTGCCGATACGCTGATTAACCCGCAGCTGGACTCACTCGATGCGTGGAAAAAAGAGAAAGGCTACTTCGACGTCAGCTTCGAAGTCTCCGGCCATCCGTCCTCAATCACCACCTGTCTGGAAGTGACCCGCGCGAAAGGCGTGATGGTGCAGGTCGGCATGGGCGGCGCGGTGCCGGACTTCCCGATGATGATGCTGATCGGCAAAGAGATCGCGCTCAAAGGCTCGTTCCGCTTTACCACCGAGTTCAACACCGCGGTGTCGTGGCTGGCGAATAACGTTATCGATCCGCTGCCGTTACTCAGCGCCGAATATCCGTTTACCGAGCTTGAACAGGCGCTGATCTTCGCCGGAGATAAAACCCGGGCGGCGAAGGTCCAGCTCGTTTTCGAAGACATAAAATAAGGAATAGCATGATGAACGATCTTTTTTCACTGGACGGCAAAAACATTCTGATCACCGGTTCGGCCCAGGGTATTGGTTATTTACTGGCGACCGGGCTGGGTAAATATGGCGCGCAGATTATCGTCAATGACATTACGCCGGATCGCGCGGAGGCCGCCGTCGCCAAACTGCAGCAGGAAGGGATCCGCGCCGTGGCCGCGCCGTTCAATGTTACGCATAAACAGGACATCGATGCCGCCATCGACCATATCGAAAAAGACATTGGCCAAATTGATGTGCTGGTGAATAACGCCGGAATTCAGCGTCGTCATCCGTTTACCGAGTTCCCGGAACAGGACTGGAACGATGTGATTGCCGTGAACCAGACGGCAGTGTTCCTGGTCTCGCAGGCGGTAACGCGTCGCATGGTGGAACGTCAGGCCGGGAAGGTCATCAACATTTGCTCCATGCAGAGCGAACTGGGCCGCGACACCATCACGCCGTACGCCGCCTCGAAAGGCGCGGTGAAAATGCTTACCCGCGGGATGTGCGTTGAGCTGGCGCGCCACAATATCCAGGTCAACGGGATCGCGCCAGGCTACTTCAAAACCGAAATGACCAAAGCGCTGGTCGAGGATGAAGCCTTTACATCGTGGCTGTGCAAACGTACGCCAGCCGCGCGCTGGGGCGATCCGCAGGAGCTGATCGGCGCGGCGGTATTCCTCTCTTCCAAAGCTTCCGATTTTGTAAACGGTCACCTGTTGTTTGTCGATGGCGGCATGCTGGTCGCCGTCTGATACCACGCAACGCAACATCACGCAGCGCCCAGGCGCTGCCTTACTGGCACCTATAGAGATACGAATATGCCATTAATAATAATTGCGGCAGGCGTCGCGCTGCTCCTGGTCCTGATGATTGGCTTTAAAGTTAACGGCTTTATTGCTCTGGTTCTGGTGGCAGCGGTCGTCGGTTTTGCCGAAGGGATGGATGCACAGGCCGTTCTGCACTCAATACAAAACGGGATCGGCGGTACGCTCGGCGGGCTGGCGATGATCCTCGGCTTCGGCGCAATGCTCGGCAAGCTGATTTCCGATACCGGTGCGGCTCAGCGCATCGCCACCACGCTGATTGGCACGTTCGGTAAAAAACGCGTGCAGTGGGCGCTGGTGATCACCGGTCTGGTTGTCGGTCTGGCGATGTTCTTCGAAGTCGGCTTTGTTCTACTGCTGCCGCTGGTGTTTACGGTGGTGGCCTCGTCCGGCCTGCCGCTGCTGTATGTCGGCGTACCGATGGTCGCTGCGCTGTCCGTGACCCACTGTTTTCTGCCGCCGCATCCGGGGCCGACCGCGATTGCCACCATTTTTGAGGCCAATCTCGGCACCACCCTGCTGTACGGCTTTATTATCACTATCCCGACGGTGATTGTCGCCGGGCCGCTGTTTTCTAAGCTGCTGACCCGCTTTGAGAAAGCGCCGCCGGAAGGGTTATTCAACCCGCATCTGTTCACCGAAGAAGAAATGCCGTCGTTCTGGAACAGTATCTTTGCGGCGGTTATCCCGGTCATACTGATGGCGGTCGCCGCCGTGTGCGAAATTACGCTGCCAAAGACCAACAGCGTGCGGGTGTTCTTTGAGTTTATCGGTAACCCTGCGGTCGCGTTGTTTATTGCTATCGTGCTCGCCATTTTTACCCTTGGTCGACGTAACGGGCGTACGATCGAGCAAATTATGGATATCATTGGCGACTCTATCGGTGCAATCGCGATGATTGTGTTTATCATCGCCGGGGGCGGCGCGTTTAAGCAGGTTCTGGTCGACAGCGGCGTGGGGCAATATATCTCGCACCTGATGACCGGCACGTCGCTTTCTCCGTTGCTGATGTGCTGGACGGTTGCCGCCTTGCTGCGCATCGCGCTCGGTTCAGCCACCGTGGCGGCGATCACCACCGCAGGCGTGGTGCTGCCGATTATCAACGTCACGCATGCCGACCCGGCACTGATGGTGCTGGCGACCGGCGCGGGCAGCGTGATTGCCTCCCACGTTAACGATCCGGGATTCTGGCTGTTTAAAGGCTATTTTAATCTCAGCGTGGGGGAAACGTTGCGCACATGGACGGTCATGGAGACGCTGATTTCCATTATGGGGCTGCTGGGGGTTCTGGCGCTGAACGCCATTCTGCATTAAGACGGTCATCACCGGGGAGCACAGGTCAGCGCTCCCCGGCACTGGAGAGAAAATGAGGAACCACAGAATTTCTTTGCAAGACATCGCCACGCTGGCGGGCGTGACCAAAATGACGGTAAGCCGCTACATTCGCTCGCCGAAAAAGGTCGCAAAGGAAACCGGTGAACGCATCGCGCAGATTATGGAGGAGATTAATTACATCCCCAACCGCGCGCCCGCGATGCTGCTGAACGCGCAAAGCTATACGCTTGGCGTGCTGATCCCCTCGTTTCAAAACCAGCTGTTCGCTGACATTCTGGCCGGTATTGAGTCAGTCACCTCGGACCATAACTATCAGACGCTGATCGCCAACTACAATTACGACCGGGAATCCGAGGAAGAGTCGGTGATCAACCTGCTGTCGTACAATATCGATGGCATTATCCTGTCCGAGAAATATCACACCCTGCGCACGGTTAAATTTCTGCGTTCAGCCAACATTCCGGTGGTCGAGCTGATGGATATTCAGGGCGATCGTCTGGACATGGAAGTAGGTTTCGATAACCGTCAGGCGGCGTTTGATATGGTCAGCACCATGCTGGATAAACGCCAGCGGCGCAAAATCCTTTATCTCGGTTCGAAAGACGACGTGCGCGATGAACAACGCTATCGCGGCTACTGCGATGCCATGACGCGTCGGGGTCTGGTGCCGCTGCGCGTCAATCCGCGCGCTATTTCGTCCATTCATCTTGGCACCCAGATGATGCGGGACGCGCTGGCTGCGCATCCGGATGTAGACGGCGTGTTTTGCACCAACGACGATATTGCGATGGGCGCGCTGCTGCTGTGTCGCGAGCGCGAGCTGGCCGTTCCGGAACAGATCTCGATTGCCGGTTTTCACGGGCTGGAAATGGGCAGGCAGATGATCCCAAGCCTCGCCAGTGTGATCACCCCGCGTTTTGACATTGGCCGCATGGCGGCGCAGATGTTGTTGAGCAAAATCAAGAACAATGACCATAACCACAACACCGAGGATCTGGGGTATCAGATTTATCAAGGCAATACGCTTTAAGGGGTTCCGTGGTCATTTCTGCAATAACACCCGCTAAGGAAAAGTGAAGTTCTTTGGATTGAAGCGGTTAGTGCGAACCGGCCTGTATCGTTCAAGGGGGCGGTCAATTTCATTCCACAGATAGTCTCCGGTGGGTGATATATGAGCCCACGGTAACGATGCCACGCTGGACAATAATTCCTCCGGTATTAGGATCCCCTGGCTGCGAACGTAATCAACGGCACGGCTGAGATAGACCGTGTTCCACAGGACTATTGCATTAACAATAAAGGGCACGTGGCTGATATTGATGTAGCCCCCTGAAACACCGGACAGTAGCTGTATCTCCAGATAAGAGATAGGCTTGAATATATATGTCTAACACTAACGCCAATTTTGAGATGACCGGGATCCTGTTAGGGCAAGAAGTCCGTAAACGTAAAACTCCTCAGGAGAAGATCGCCATTATCCAGCAGACGATGGAGCCGGGTATGAATGTCTCCCATGTCGCCCGCCTGCATGGTATCCAGCCCAGCCTGCTGTTTAAGTGGAAGAAGCAATATCAGCAACTGTCTTGAAGGTAAAAATTATGGAGCAACGTGGTGGTACGACTCATCCCATTCTTCGTTCTTTCTGAGCATTGCGTTCAGGATGGTAAGCAGCTTACGCATACAGGCTACCAGCGCCACTTTTTTGGCCTTTCCGGCTGCAAGCAGGCGCACATAAAACGTTTTTATCACCGGATTAAAGCGGGTTGCCACAAGCGCAGCCATGTACAGTGCTGATCTTACGCCAGCCCTGCCGCCAAAAATGGTTCGCCGGCCACGCATAGTCCCTGAGTCCCGGTTGACAGGAGCAACACCTATAAGCGCACTGATTTCGCGCCGGGAGAGCGTTCCCAGTTCCGGAATCTCCGCCAACATCGCGGAAACGGTCATGGTGCCTACACCTTTGATACTGCTCAGGCGCTCAGCAATCTCTTTAAAGTGGTTACGGATGTGACTGTCCATTTCTTTCTCGAGCCTGACAAGCTCATCTTCCAGCGCTTTAATGATGGTATTAATGCTTTTCTTGTTCTGCGGATGGGATGGATGCAGTCGGTTACGCTCAGCCACCAACATCGCAATCAACTGGCGTCTGCGAACCACCATCGCAGCAAGGGCCTGACGTTCAGCATCCGGCAGTGCCCTGATAAAGCGTTTCCGCTCAGGGTGACGATTAATAACCTCAGCCATCTGCGTGAGGACTCTGGCATCAATTCGGTCGGTCTTCGCAAGATATCCCATTGCACGGGCGAAGTCACGGGCCGGCCTGGGATTGACCACGGCAACCTCAAAACCTTCGGCCTGAAGCGAACAGGCCACCGCAACTTCCAGCCCACCAGTGGCCTCCATCAGAACCAGAGCAACGGAGTGCCGTCTCAGTCCGGTAATAATCGCGTTAAAGCCATCAGAGTCATTGCTGACTGTAAACTGAGCAACATCACTGCTGGCAGCGATGTCCAGTGTGGCTTTGGAAACATCGATGCCCACACAAAGTGGATTTGGCTGACTCATTTTTACCCCTCCTTGCAAATACGTTATGGAATACGGACAACTGTTCGGGTTTCAGATGAGTGGCTCAGCGTATGCGCCAGTCGCTGATATACGGGCTTGAACCCTGGAAGGCATCGGGCTGCATACGTTTTGCCAAATCTAATCGTATTAATTTTAATCAGTCTTCAAGATACAAGGAAGGCAGCCTCACCGCCGTTGCGGCTGGAGAGGACGTCGTTCCTGCTTCTGAGCTTACTGCTGCTCTGAAGCAGGTCCGGGAGCTTCAGCGCCTTCTGGGCAAGAAGACGATGGAAGTTGAGATCCTGAAAGAAGCCGTGGAGTACGGTCAGTCGCGAAAATGGATAGCGCACTCGCCCTTGTTGCCAAAGGACGGGGAATAGCCATGGTCAGCCGGACCATGGGCGTGTCGCGTGCGCAACTGTCACTGCGGATTAACCGTTCTGCCGACTGGCAGGACAGGCGCTGTAACCGGCGTAATGAAGAAGCAGACGCAGAAATACTGTCGGCTATCCTCAACATTATCAGCGATATGCCGAGTTATGGTTATCGACGCGTGTGGGGCATCCTGCGCAAGCAACGTCGCACAGAGGGACAGCCACCTGTGAATGCCAAACGGCTTTACAGGATAATGAGCGAGCATAACCTGTTGTTGTTGCATCACAAACCAGAGCGACCGAAGCGTGAACATAAGGGCAATGCACTCAGTATTATACGTGAGCGCTATACAGACTTTGGGCCGACGCTGGCGCGTGAAAAGCTTGCAGAACTGCACGATGTCCACCTGTCATTATCCTTCTTCAGTATAAACGCCACCCGACAGAGCGGGCAGTGACACCCAGCGCACAGGAAATAACAGCCTTCACATAAATTCACATCATCGTGTGAAAGTCGTGAATTTGACAATTACTATTTAAATCAATAAATTGAATTAATACATGGTGCGAAAAGAGTACTAATATTTGTGATATTCATCATCTCAATGTGAAACCACTCCCTTCACAATAATGAACATCATCACAATGCAGCACGGGAATTAAAATTATGAGTATCAGCCTGGGTATCATTGCAGACGATTTTACAGGGGCGACGGATATCGCCAGCTTTATTGCACGTTCAGGCTGGCGCGTGATTCAGTTAAACGGCATCACCCACTATGAGGTGGATATTCACGATGCCGATGCGGTGGTCATTTCCCTGAAGAGCCGTTCCTGCCCGGCAGCCGAAGCGAAAAAGCTGAGCCAGCAGGCGTTCGAATGGCTACAGGCGCAGGGCTGCCAGCGCATCTATTTCAAATACTGTTCGACATTCGATTCCACGCCTGCGGGAAATATCGGCCCGGTGACCGATTTGCTGCTTGATCTCACGGACGCCCCGATGGCGGTGATGTGCCCTGCACTGCCCGTGAATGGCAGAACCGTCGTCTATGGCCACTTATTTGTGCACGGCCAGCTACTGAACGAATCCGGGATGCAGGATCACCCGCTCACGCCCATGAGCGATGCCAACCTTTTACGGGTGATGGCGCGTCAGGTGTCAGGCTCCTGTGGGCTGGTGTCGCTGGAGCAGGTGCGCGCGGGGAAAGAAGCCGTCGCCCGGCAGCTCGCCGTGTTGCGCGAGCAGAATAAACGCTATACCGTGCTGGACGCGATGACCGACGACGATCTGCGCGTCCTCGCCGAAGCGCTCCCGGACGATGTGCTGCTGACCGGCGGTTCCGGGCTGGCGGGCGCTCTTGCCGCCTTAGGCAGCAGGCCGCAAGAGAGTGAAGCGATTAGCGTACCCGACGCGCAGGGCAAGTGCCTGGTGCTGGCGGGAAGCAGTTCGTCCATGACCAATCGTCAGGTGGCCTTTTATCGCCAGCACGCGCCCTCACAGGCTATCGATGTCGAGCGTGCCCTGCACGACAGAGCGGCCTATCTTGAAGAGCTGGTGGCGTGGTATCTGGCGCAGCCCACCTCGCCTGCACCGCTCATTTACGCTACTCGCCCCGCCGATGAGGTGAAAGCGGTGCAGCTGCGTTACGGCGTGGAAGTGGCCGGCGCTGCCATCGAGGCGCTGATCGCCGCGCTGGCCAGCCGGTTAACGCAGCATGGTGTGAATAAAATTATCGTCGCCGGCGGTGAAACCTCCAGCCTGCTGGTGCAGCAACTCGGCGTGAGCGGTTTCATCATCGGCAAAACTATCGCTCCCGGCGTTCCGTGGGTGAAGGATGTTTCACGCAATATGTGGTTAGCACTGAAGTCAGGCAATTTTGGTGAAGAGCGCTTTTTTATCAACGCCCAGGAGCTGTTTCATGAATGAGTTACAACTGCGCGAACAAATGGTCACGCTGGCCAGTTCGATGTTTATGCGAGGATACAGCAGCGGCGGTGCCGGAAATCTCAGCACCCGCCTTCCGGACGGCGGCTTTCTGGTGACGCCCACCAACTCCAGCTTCGGTTCTCTCGACCCGGCGACGCTCAGCAAACTGGACGCACAGGGCGAGTGGGTGAGCGGGGATAAGCCCTCGAAGGAGTCGCTGATGCATCTGGCTTTCTATCGCCAGCGCGCTGATATCGGTGGTATCGTGCATCTTCACTCGCCGTACCTGACCGCGTTGTCGTGCCTGCCAAATCTGAACACGCAGGACTGTTTGCCGCCCGTGACACCCTATTTCATCATGCGCACCGGCCAGCTGCCGTTGATCCCGTATATGCGCCCTGGCCATCCGGGTCTGGCGGATGAAGTCGCCAGACTGGCCTCGGAGCACAACGCAATGCTGCTGGCGAATCATGGCCCCATCATCGGCGGCGCGAGCCTGAGCGAAGCGACCTTCAATGCCGAGGAGCTGGAAGATACGGCGCGGGTGTGGTTCACCATCCGTCCCTATGGCATGAATACGCTGACCGATGAGCAGGTTACGGAACTGAAAACCGTGTATCGCGTGAAAAAAGCGCCCTGAGGAAATCACCATGTTGCCCGACGAACGCCGCGTTTTTATTTACAGCCACCTCCACCGACACGCCCACGTCGCCGTCGGCGAACTGGCAAAATTGCTCGGCGTCTCGCATATGACCATCCGCCGGGATTTAAAAGAGATGGAAGCGGAAGGCAAGGTGAAATGTATTAGCGGCGGCGCGAGGCTGAATGAGGTGCTTATTCAGGAATTACCGTATATCGAAAAAGCGATGCTTCGCTATTCGACAAAACGACAGATTGGTATTATTGCTGAAAAATTTATTGAGTCCGGCAGCGTTATTTATCTTGATGCCGGAACCACCACCTATGAAATTGCCCAGGTGATTGCCAGCAAGCTGAAAAAAATCACGGTGATCACCAATGATTTTACCATCGCCGATTTTTTGATGACCACCTCCTGTATTGAGCTTTTTCATACAGGTGGCAGGGTGGATGTGCGTAACCGCTCGGCGGTGGGACACGGCTCGGCCGAGTTTATCCGCCAGTACAATATTGATATTGCCTTTATCAGTACAAGCTCGTGGGATTGTGAACACGGTATTTCGACGCCGGATGAAGGAAAAATGCTGGTAAAACAGGCGGTCATCGCCTCGTCCAGACGCCGCGTGCTGGTATCGGATTGCAGTAAATATGGCAAATACGGCATGTTCCATATTTGTCATCTGGATCAGATCGATGACATTATTTGTGATGACCAGTTGCCCGTTGAAGTTATTAATAAAATACAACAATTACCGCTGCGCTTACACCAGGCCCATTATTCCCCTGCCGACAAGGAGAAATAAAATGTAGACTTTTATAAAACACCCTACATCTCATTAAAAGTCACGACCGGTTTCCAATTATAAATATAAGGCTACTATAACAGTTAGCTAGGAGGCTCTATGCAATTTGAAATCAGCCTTTTTATTTCACTCATTGCGTCCATCGCAATTTTAGTCGTACTGATTACGAAATTTAAATTCCATCCGTTTTTAGCATTAATTATTGCGGCGGGTTTTTTAGGTATCGCGGCAGGGCTAACGCTAACGCCAACGCAAACCATTAAACACTTTGAAAAAGGTTTTGGCGGCGTGCTCGGCTCCACCGGCCTCGTTGTGGGGCTTGGCACCATGCTGGGCGGCGTCATGCTGGAATCCGGCGCGGCCGACCGGATTGCCAATACCTTCATCCGCCTGGGATCAGTGCGTATGATCCCGCTGACCATCTGCATCGCGGCGTTGATCATCGGCTTACCGCATCTGTTTGACGTCAGCTTCGTGATGCTGGTACCGCTGGTGTACGTTATCGCCCGCCGCACCCGCAATCAGCTGCTGCGCATTGGTATTCCGCTGGCGGCGGGTCTGTATGTCGCCCACGGTTTGATGCTGCCGCATCCCTCGCCGACGCTGGCGATGACCACCTATGGCGCCGATGCCGGCACCTGCATGTTCTACGGATTACTGCTGGCTATCCCGATGGTTATCCTTTCCGGCCCGGTATTCACGCACTTTGCGCTTAAAGTATTCCCCGATCTGCGCCGCCAGGATTTCAGCCAGGTACAGCTGGAGGAAAACGCGGCGGACACCACGCGCCACAATATGCCGTCTTTCGCCATGTCGATGCTGACCATCCTGCTACCACCTTTTTTGATGATGTTCAAAACGCTGGCAAAAGGGTTCGTCGAGCCTGGTACCGCCCCGGCAGAACTGCTGAACACCATTGGCGATCCCATCGTTTCCCTGCTGATTGCCGTACTGTTCTCCCTGTGGGGGCTGGGCGTGCGCAGCGGATTCAGCATGGCTCAGTTGCAAAAAATCGTCGGTAAAAGTCTCGGCCCCTGCGCTGCCATCATTCTGATCCTCGGTGCGGGCGGCGGCTTTAAAGAGATGCTGCTGGCCACCAACGTTAGCACCTTTATCGCCAGCTCCGCTATGCACTGGAACATTTCGCCTCTGGTACTGGCCTGGGTGGTCGCAGCGCTGATCCGCATCGCCATCGGCTCCGCCACCGTCGCCGTCGTCACCACGGCGGGCATCGTCGCCCCGCTTGCCAGCCACAGCGGCGTGAATCTCGAATTACTGGTGCTCGCCACCAGTACCGGCGGGTTGATGCTGTCGCACGTTAATGACTCCGGCTTCTGGCTGTTCAAAGAATATTTCCAGCTGACGGTCGCCGAGACATTCAAAAGCTGGACGCTGCTGGTGTCGTTCCTGTCGGTCCTCGGCCTCATTTTTGTCTTATTACTCAATGCCCTCGTTGGGTAACCTGTTAATCAGTAAGGAATGAATATGAATTACACATTGCTGTTCAATACGTTAACGACCCAACGGATCCGTATTGCGGTCACCGGGGCGTCCGGCGGATTTGGCCGCTCGCTGCTGGTACAGTGCCGGGAAATTCCGTCGATTGAGATAGCGGCCCTCTGCGACCTGAATGTTGACGGCACGCAGGCGCTGTTGCAGGATCTCCGTTACCGTGCCGATGCCGAGATTTGTGAAGACACGGAGCAGGTGAAAGCGGCGCAGAGCGGCGGTAAAACGGCCATCATCCGCGACTACGCCCTGCTGGATCATCTCGACGTGGATATGGTGATTGAAGCCACTGGCAAACCGGAAATCAGCATCGCTATCGCCATCAACGCGTTGCAGCGCGGCGTGCATGTCGGCATGGTGAGTAAAGAGACGGATTCCGTGGCCGGGCCGTGGCTGAACCAGCTCGCGCTGAAGCATAACGCCGTGTACACCACCGTCGACGGCGATCAACCCTCCAACCTGATTGGGCTGATTACTTGGGCGCAGGTGCTGGGGCTGGAGATCGTCGCGGCAGGGAAATCGAGCGAATATGATTTTGTCTGGTCACCGGAGAAAAACACGGTGAGCTGGTGCGATCGCACCGTGGCAGTTGAGGGGCTTGAGGCGTGCTGGCTATCCGGCGATGACCTCCACGCTACGCTGGCGAAACGGAAATCCCTGCTGAGCATGTTTCCGCTCAGTGCCACGCCGGACTACTGCGAAATGAACGTGGTGGCGAACTCGGCGGCCCTGATGCCAGCCTGTGATGAGTTAAGCTACCCGATGTGCCACATCAGCGAGCTGGCGGACATTTTTGTGCCTCAGGAAGATGGCGGCATCCTGACGCGAAATGGCGTGGTGGACGTGTTCAACTGCCTGCGCCGCGAGGACGAAGCCAGCTTTGGTGGCGGGGTGTTTATCGTCGTGCGCTGCAAGGATGAAGCCACTTGGGAAATGCTCGCCGGGAAAGGCCACGTGGTCAGCAAAAACCGCAAATACGCCTGCATCTATTTGCCGTATCACATCATGGGGCTGGAGTCGCCGCTCTCAATCTTCTCCGCCGTGCTGCATCATCGCGCATCGGGTGCCACCGACCAGCAGATCCATGCGGTGATGGCGGGCTACGCCGAGCGTCCGCTGAAAAAGGGCGGGCTGCTGGAGATGGGCGGCCATCATCACACTATTCCGAACGTCAGCGCCCGGCTGCTTCCGAAAGCCGATGCGGCAGGTATTGCGCCATATTATCTGCTGTCGAATAAAGTGCTGACCCGCGATATCGATCAGGGCGAGCTGATCCCGCTGGATGCGTTGCAGATGGACGATTCGCTGTTGTATGCCGCCTGGCGGGAATCGTTCTGAGCAAAGTAAAAAGCCATCCCGAGGGATTAATGCCAGTCAGTTAAGCAACTGACTGGCTTTTTGTTTGTGTAGGGGTTTGACGGTCAATGATGTAAAAAACCACACTAAGGAGATAATTCATTGTTTAAATTGAAATTTAATGGTCTCAACTCTCCCCTCAGAATATCCTCCGGTAGCGTAAACGTATAATGCCCCAGCATATTGATATGCCCGTGCATCAGTGGCGAAAGCCGGGCAATATGTTCATCCTCTGGCGTTTCCCCCATCATTCTGAGATGCAAAAGCGCTTCCTGCATGTAAAGCGTGTTCCACAGTACGACCGCATTTGTGACCAGGCCCAGCGCACCAAGCTGGTCTTCCTGTCCCTCACGGTAACGTTTTCTGATTTCACCACGCTGTCCATAACAGATGGCCCTGGCGACGGCATGGCGGCCTTCTCCCCGGTTTAACTGGGTCAGGATACGGCGACGATAATCCTCATCATCAATATAATTAAGAAGGTACAGCGTCTTGTTAATTCTCCCCACTTCCATGATCGCTTGCGCCAACGCCGATGGACGGGTACTCCTGAGCAGAGAACGGAGCAGTTCCGATGCATGGATAGTACCCAGCTTCAGGGAGCCGGATGCCCGCATCATTTCATCCCAGTGATTTTCAACCTTCGGCAGCTCCACGCATCCCCGCGCCAGTTCATCCAGTGCGCCGTAGTGGGCATTTTTGTCGATTCGCCAGAATACGGCTTCTCCGGCATCCGCCAGCCGGGGCGAAAACTGGTATCCCAGCAGCCAGAACAAGCCAAAAATAATATCGCTGGTTCCTGCCGTATCCGTCATTATTTCAACCGGATTCAGCCCGGTTTGCTGCTCCAGAAGACCTTCCAGGTAATGACTCCAACTTACTGATAGTGTTTTATGTTCAGATAATGCCCGATGACTTTGTCATGCAGCTCCACCGATTTTGAGAACGACAGCGACTTCCGTCCCAGCCTTGCCAGATGTTGTCTCAGATTCTGGTTATGTCGCTCAATGCGCTGAGTGTAACGCTTGCTGATAACGTGCAGCTTTCCCTTCAGGCGTGATTCATACAGCGGCCAGCCATCCGTCATCCATACCACGACCTCAAAGGCCGACAGCAGGCTCAGAAGACGCTCCAGTGTGGCCAGAGTGCGTTCACCGAAGACGTGCGCCACAACCGTCCTCCGTATCCTGTCACACGCGTAAAACAGCCAGCGCTGACGTGATTTAGCACCGACGTAGCCCCACTGTTCGTCCATTTCAGCGCAGACAATCACATCACTGCCCGGTTGTATGCGCGAGGTTACCGACTGCGGCCTGAGTTTTTTAAGTGACGTAGGGGTTTGAGGGCCAATGGAACGAAAACGTACGCTAAGAAGTTAATTCATTGTTTAAATTGAAATTTAGTTCTCTCAGTTCCCCCTTCAAAATATCCTCCGGTAGCGTAAACGTATAATGCCCCAACATATTGATATGCCCGTGCATCAGTGGGGACAACCGGGCGATATCTTCAACCCCGATTTCTTCTCCATTACTGCGTATCCAGCTCAGGGCTTCCTGCATATAAAGTGTGTTCCACAGTACCACTGCGTTAGTGACCAGGCCCAGTGCCCCCAGCTGATCTTCCTGACCTTCACGATAGCGCTTTCTGATCTCACCGCGCTGCCCGTAGCAGATCGCCCTCGCCACAGCATGGCGGCCTTCCCCCCGGTTTAGCTGCGTCAGGATCCGCCGACGATAATCCTCATCATCAATATAATTAAGAAGGTACAGCGTCTTGTTGACGCGCCCCACTTCCATGATCGCCTGTGCCAGCCCTGATGGGCGCGAGCTTTTCAGCAAAGAGCGAATGAGTTCTGAAGCATGAATGGTGCCCAGTTTCAGCGAACCGGCGGTTCGCATCATCTCATCCCACTGATCCTCGGCTTTCGACAGATCGGCACAACCACGTGCCAGTTCGTCCAGTGCACCGTAATTTGCCGATTTATCCACTCGCCAGAATACCGCTTCACCGGCATCGGCAAGCCGGGGGGAAAACTGGTATCCCAGCAGCCAGAAGAGGCCAAAAATAATGTCGCTGGTACCGGCTGTGTCTGTCATGATCTCAACCGGATTCAGCCCTGTCTGCTGCTCCAGAAGGCCTTCCAGCACAAAAATGGAATCTCGTAATGTGCCGGGGACAACGATGCCGTGGAATCCAGAGTACTGATCAGAGACGAAGTTGTACCAGGTGATGCCACGTCCGGAACCAAAATATTTTCTGTTAGGTCCTGAATTGACGGTTTTCACCGGCGTGACAAAGCGCATGCCATCAGCTGAAGCCACTTCGCCACCACCCCAGCGGCCAGCAAGCTCCAGTGTGGACTGAAAATCAACCAGGCGGGCATTGGCGCTGACCAGCGTTTCTGCCCGGAGGTAATTCTGTTTTACCCAGCTAAGCCGGTGGCGCGTCAGCGCCGGTATATTGTGCTTTATCAGCGGTTCCAGCCCGATATTGCAGGCCTCTGCCATCAGGACCGCGCACAGGCTGATGTGCAGATCCTGTGCCCGGGCCCCGGATTCACTGACATGCGTAAACTCACGTGTAAATCCCGTTCTGGCATCTATTTCAAGCAACAGTTCCGTCAAATCTACTGGCGGGAGTAGCAGCCTTACCCGACTGTTGAGACGATGCAACGATGGTGGCTCCTCCAGTTTCTCCAGGCTGCTGATAGTCAGGGAAGGATGTTTACCGTCATGGCAAATATGAACCTCCGCATTTCCTTCAAAGCGGGATGCGACGGTTTTCCAGGTTTCATCTAGCTGGACCGCCAACTGTTGCACGCCTTTATGTCCATCAGTGGGATGTCCCAGCGCCCGGCAAACGGGGACCCGCTGAGCCTGCCATTCTTCCCCCTGCAACAGCTTCTCGCGGGGATTTCCCCAGCGATCGCTGTTTTCGAGCCAGATGTCCCTTCGACGTAGTGCATCCTGAAGGCGCTCCAGCAGACAAAGCGAGTAACCGGCACGCTGTATCCGGCCCTCCGCATCGTATACCAGGCGTTTCCAGGGGCCGGTAATAATATGTTCAGGCGCATTGTCCAGGATGCGCTTTTTCGAGCCGTTCAGTTCGGTCAGATAATGAATGGCGGACAACGTATGTTCTCCGGCTGGCGCTGCCTGGAAATGCAGGTCGCGCAATACCGCCGGAAGAAAGCGCTTTACCCGCCCGTACTGCTCCACCATTTCGTCATGGAAATTGTTGTTCTGAGGCCGGGCCAGCTCATTTACCTTGCTGACGGATTCTGCCAGCCTGCTTTTCGGTATGCTGTTGAATATGGTCTCCCTCAGTTCAGCATCGTCAGCCTGTTCATCCAGCAACAATGAACATGCCCGCGCCAATATTAGCGCAGCACGATCAAGATCTTTAAGCGTCCTGAGCCGTTTTTTCTGCCCCGTTTTCTTCGCCGCACGAGTGATATCCAGTATCAGCATATCGAGCACATCAACGGCCTCATCCAGCGCCGCAGTCTCCTGCGCTTTAACGAATGCTGTGAGTACGGCCAGTTTTCTCTGCTGTGGCATTCGCGCGATATATTTTACCGACGCCATGCCTGCGTAACGGGCCAAATTACGCAGTTGTATAGCAGGCAGACCGGTAAAATTCAGTCGGGAAAATTCCAGGTTTCGCAGCCGGATATACCGCTCCAGCGCTTCGGTAAATGCCGGGCCGCTGACGGTGACCGGTCCCTTTTTCAGTTGCTCCAGCGGTGAAGTACGCTGCCCCTCAGGAATGTCCAGAAGCTCCGTCACGCGGGCGGTCTGCCAGCTGTCCGGCAACGCGGCCAGTTTCTTCCACAGCCGCTGATTTGCCCGTTCGCGTATTTCACTGACGAGACGTACAAGTGTGGTTGCTCCGGGCAGCAGGACCTTATTCTGAAGCAGCCACGCGGTGGCAAAATCAAACATAAGGCCGGGTCGCTCATTACTGAGCCATGCGCGGGTGTACAGCAGGCGCTTCAGGCGGAAAGACCAGGGGAAATCGCCAAATTCATGGTAACCGTAATATTCCTTAATCAGCGCAGTATGCTCTCTGAGGGTGGTAACCCGTTCTGCGTAGCGGGTAAGGACTTCCGGACGGCGAATATTAAGCTGCACCGCGACAAATTGCTGAACACCTGGCAGAACCCGGGTTAAGTCTGTCAGAAAGGCGCCCAGAAAACGGGCGGTGGTGAGCTGAAGCGCAATTCCCAGCCGGTTATGCCTTCCCCGCCGCTGGTTAATGAAGGCAAGATCCCGCTCATCAAGATGAAAATAGCGCGCCAGCTGCACGTCATTGGGTTCTGCAACATAGCGACCATAATTCAGTTCCTGCTCAGTGGTCAGAAAATCGACGGGCATACCGGCCTCCCTGCCTGATGGTCATGAATTAACAATTTCGCAACCGTCCGAAATATTATAAATTCTCGGACACACTAAAATGGTGTTGTCTAGGTGTCTATTAAATCGATTTTTTGTTATAACAGACACCCACTGTCCGATATTTGATTTAGGATACATTTTTATGCGACTTTTTGGTTACGCACGGGTATCAACAAGCCAGCAGTCCCTCGATATTCAGATCAAGGGGCTTAAAGAGGCGGGGGTGAAAGCCAGTCGCATATTTACCGACAAAGCATCCGGCAGTTCTACCGACAGGAAAGGACTGGATCTGCTGCGAATGAAGGTAGAGGAAGGTGACGTCATCCTGGTGAAGAAACTCGACCGGCTTGGACGCGACACTGCCGATATGATCCAACTGATAAAAGAATTCGACGCTCAGGGAGTCGCGGTCCGATTCATAGACGACGGGATCAGCACCGACGGTGAAATGGGGAAAATAGTTGTGACCATTCTTTCAGCTGTAGCCCAGGCCGAACGCAGGAGGATTCTGGAGCGTACGAACGAAGGACGGCAGGAGGCCAGGCTGAAAGGTATCCGGTTTGGCCGAAAGCGCATCATCGACAGAAATAGTGTACTGGCACTTCATCAGCAGGGAACTGGTGCAACAGATATTGCCCGCCGGCTCAGTATTGCCCGTTCCACTGTTTATAAAATTCTGGAAGATGAGAGCCGGGTTAATCTGAGCAAAATTTGAGGACGAACATGAGTGATGTAAAGGCATTCAACAATTGCATGAGTGTGTTCTGGCGACAGCATGAAGCCGAATTCTCTCGCTTTCTGACATCGAAGACAGGTGATAGCGAAAAAGCAGCAGACCCGGAGAAGACGAAGGTGATTATCGTGACGCTTGCCGAAACGACACCTGTACTGGAAGCCGCTAACCTGCAGCAGGATCTACGCCGAGCTGGCATCGAGCCGTGGGCATGGGTCGTTAATAACAGCCTGGCAGCTGCTCAAGTCGGAAGGTCAAAAAACAGCCTTAACGTACAATAATTTTCGATATCCAAACTGACCCCTATTACGCGGGTAGGATCACTGAGATAGTACATTGTCCCCAGTTTGCCCGAGAATAGCCTCTTAGTCATTATATTTTCATAACTTACTGATTTTTAATATTTAAGTTGTAAAATATGACTAAAGTTAACATTTTTTGTGACATGTTCCACAATTAGTAACGATGGTGGTTTTTAAAACACTGGTTTAGGTTCATATTGTAGACAATGAAAGAGAATGAAAAATGATGAAAGGTTTTAACAGCGTTCAATGGAGAGCTTATGAAAAGCGCGATTGAACGTCGCATGGAAATCGCGAATCTGGTTGGAGTGAGAGGTAAGGTCAGTGTTGGGGATCTTACCGAATATTTTGGAGTATCCGGAGCGACTATCCGTACTGACTTACGTTTCCTGGAGTCTATGGGGCACATTGTCCGCTCTAAGGAAGGTGCGAATAAGCGGGGAAATTCTTCTCGGCTGACTCAGTCATTTCATTTCTTCATGTTTGAGCCGATTTTTTCTCCCGTAAATGCCTTGAATCAGCCTATTTAGACCGTTTCTTCGCCATTTAAGGCGTTATCCCCAGTTTTTAGTGAGATCTCTCCCACTGACGTATCATTTGGTCCGCCCGAAACAGGTTGGCCAGCGTGAATAACATCGCCAGTTGGTTATCGTTTTTCAGCAACCCCTTGTATCTGGCTTTCACGAAGCCGAACTGTCGCTTGATGATGCGAAATGGGTGCTCCACCTTGGCCCGGATGCTGGCTTTCATGTATTCGATGTTGATGGCCGTTTTGTTCTTGCGTGGATGCTGTTTCAAGGTTCTTACCTTGCCGGGGCGCTCGGCGATCAGCCAGTCCACATCCACCTCGGCCAGCTCCTCGCGCTGTGGCGCCCCTTGGTAGCCGGCATCGGCTGAGACAAATTGCTCCTCTCCATGCAGCAGATTACCCAGCTGATTGAGGTCATGCTCGTTGGCCGCGGTGGTGACTAGGCTGTGGGTCAGGCCACTCTTGGCATCGACACCAATGTGGGCCTTCATGCCAAAGTGCCACTGATTGCCTTTCTTGGTCTGATGCATCTCCGGATCGCGTTGCTGCTCTTTGTTCTTGGTCGAGCTGGGTGTCTCAATGATGGTGGCATCGACCAAGGTGCCTTGAGTCATCATGACGCCTGCTTCGGCCAGCCAGCGATTGATGGTCTTGAACAATTGGCGGGCCAGTTGATGCTGCTCCAGCAGGTGGCGGAAATTCATGATGGTGGTGCGGTCCGGCAAGGCGCTATCCAGGGATAACCGGGCAAACAGACGCATGGAGGCGATTTCGTACAGAGCATCTTCCATCGCGCCATCGCTCAGGTTGTACCAATGCTGCATGCAGTGAATGCGTAGCATGGTTTCCAGCGGATAAGGTCGCCGGCCATTACCAGCCTTGGGGTAAAACGGCTCGATGACTTCCACCATGTTTTGCCATGGCAGAATCTGCTCCATGCGGGACAAGAAAATCTCTTTTCTGGTCTGACGGCGCTTACTGCTGAATTCACTGTCGGCGAAGGTAAGTTGATGACTCATGATGAACCCTGTTCCATGGCTCCAGATGACAAACATGATCTCATATCAGGGACTTGTTCGCACCTTCCCTTATGTAGTCACGCTTTATCGTTTTCACGAAGCTCTCTGCTATTCCGTTACTCTCCGGACTCCGCACTGCCGTGTTCTTCGGTTCAAGTCCCAACATCCTGGCGAACTGACGTGTTTCATTCGCCCGGTAGCATGAACCATTATCCGTCAGCCACTCCACTGGAGACGCCGGAAGCTCGCTGCCAAAGCGGCGTTCCACTGCTCCCAGCATGACGTCCTGTACTGTTTCACTGTCGAAGCCACCCGTTGTGACCGCCCAGTGCAGTGCCTCACGGTCACAGCAGTCCAGCGCGAACGTGACCCGCAGTTTTTCTCCGTTATCACAGCGGAACTCAAACCCGTCAGAGCACCATCGCTGATTACTTTCTTTCACAGCCACTCTGCCGGTATGTGCCCGTTTCGATGGCGGTACAGCGGGTTTTCGCTCAAGCAACAGCGCATTCTGGCGCATGATCCGGTAAACACGTTTGGCATTGATCGCAGGCATACCATCAGGTTCTGTTTGTCTGCGAAGCAGCGCCCATACCCGACGATAACCATATGTGGGCAGCTCTCCGATAACATGGTGTATACGGCGAAGCACATCCGTATCATCCGTGTGACGGCTGCGGCGGCCGTCCTTCCAGTCATCGGTTCGTCTGAGAATGACGTGCAACTGCGCACGCGACACCCGGAGACAACGGCTGACGAAGCTTACTCCCCATCCCCGGGCAATAAGGGCGCGTGCGCTATCCACTTTTTTGCTCGCCCATATTCAACGGCTTCTTTAAGGAGTTCATTTTCCATCGTTTTTTTGCCGAGCAGGCGCTGGAGTTCTTTAATCTGCTTCATGGCGGCAGCAAGTTCAGAGGCAGGAACGACCTGTTCTCCGGCAGCCACAGCAGTAAGACTTCCCTCCTGGTATTGCTTACGCCAGAGAAATAGCTGGCTGGCTGCCACACCATGTTGCCGGGCAACAAGGGAGACCGTCATTCCCGGTTCAAAGCTCTGCTGAACGATAGCGATCTTTTCCTGTGTAGTACGCCGTCTGCGTTTCTCCGGCCCTAAGACATCAATCATCTGTTCTCCAATGACTAGTCTAAAAACTAGTATTAAGACTATCACTTATTTAAGTGATATTGGTTGTCTGGAGATTCAGGGGGCCAGTCTAGAACATTGCAGACTGTGTGACACGAAGTTATGACGTTGAAGGTATGCATTTTGGGACTATTGGCGCTGGCCGTATTGGACTTGCTGTATTACGCAGATTAAAAGCGTTTGATATGCCATTGCATTACACCCAACGCCACCGTCTTGCGTCAGCTATCGAAGAGGAGTTAGGGTTAACATACCATCCTGATGCAGAGTCCCTGGCTCGTACTGTGGACATTGTTAATCTGCAGGTACCACTCTACCCATCAACGGAGCATTTTTTTAATCAAAAAATGATATCTGAGATGAAAAGGGGGTCTTATTTGATCAATACCGCCAGGGCACAACTTGTTGACAGAGATGCGGTTGTTAACGCGCTGAAGTCTGGGCACCTGGCAGGATACGCTGGTGATGTCTGGTTCCCACAGCCAGCCCCCGCGTCTCACCCCTGGAGAACTATGCCCTGGAATGGCATGACGCCACATATGTCAGGCACGTCACTTTCTGCACAGGCTCGTTATGCTGCGGGGACGCTGGAAATTCTTGAATCCTTCCTGGGAAACTCGCCTATCAGAGAAGAGTATCTGATTGTGGATCGCGGGCAACTGGCCGGGACCGGGGCAAAGTCTTATCAACTGAACTGATCATTACAGTGGAACTTGCGTAATAATGTCAGTTCAGTCTGTTATTTTGCTATGCTGGAGTTCTGTTTACTGACCTTTATCAAGGAGTTCAGGGTGGGGTGTCCATTTTCACAGTCCGTCTCTCAACCTGTGGATGAGAGACTTACGCGTGCAGCCATATTCCTGGTTGTGACTATTAATCCCGGTAAAGCGGCTGAAGTCGCCGTGCGTGCTCACTGCAGCATACTTTCCTCTCTTATCAGAGGCGTCGGTTTTCGTATATCTGATGGTGGGTTGTCGTGTGTCATGGGGGTGAGTGAAGGAGGGTGGGAGCGCCTTTTTGGGGATACAAAACCTGAATATTTGCATGTATTCCGTGAAATCAATGGTGTACATCATGCTCCATCAACACCCGGAGACCTGTTATATCATATTCGCGCCGCCCGGATGGATCTTTGTTTTGAGCTGGCCAGCCGGATACTGTCGGATCTCGGCAACTCGGTTAGTGTTGTTGACTCCGTTCAGGGTTTTCGGTATTTCGACGATCGCGATCTATTAGGTTTTGTTGACGGTACTGAAAATCCGGTCGCTCAGGCCGCTGTGGATGCAACCCTGATTGGTGATGAGGACATGGTATTCGCTGGCGGGAGCTATGTGATCGTCCAGAAATACCTGCATGATCTTGATAAATGGAATGCGATTCCTGTTGAGCAGCAGGAAAAGATTATTGGCCGCGAAAAACTATCAGACATTGAGCTCAGGGATGCTGATAAACCCAGTTATGCTCATAATGTACTCACCAGTATTGAAGAGGATGGCGAGGACGTCGACATACTGCGTGACAATATGCCATTTGGCGATCCCGGCAAAGGCGAGTTCGGAACCTATTTTATCGGTTACTCCCGAAAACCTGAACGTATTGAAAGGATGCTTGAGAATATGTTTATTGGTAATCCACCGGGTAATTATGATCGGATCCTGGATGTCAGCCGTGCGATAACGGGAACATTATTTTTCGTTCCGACGACCAGCTTCCTGGACAGTGTTGAACCCCAGTCAGCTCCCGGTCAACAGGGAGATGATGTGATAAATACACTACGCTCAACCGCCATTAAAGGAGACATAATGCCCGGTTCCCTTAATATTGGTTCGTTAAAAAAAGAGGTTCAGAATGAATAATCTACATCGCGAACTTGCGCCTGTTTCCGATGCGGCGTGGGAACAGATTGAAGAGGAAGCAACCCGCACACTTAAACGTTTCCTTGCTGCTCGGCGGGTGGTGGATGTCACTGATCCTCAGGGGGCGGCATTGTCGGCTGTTGGGACAGGTCATGTTGCCCATCTGGATGGCCCCTGTGCAGGGGTAAGTGCAGTAAAACGTCAGGTACTGCCGGTGGTTGAATTCAGGGTCCCGTTTAAATTAACTCGTCAGGCAATTGATGATGTTGAACGTGGCTCTCAGGATTCGGACTGGTCCCCTCTAAAAGAAGCTGCCCGCAAAATTGCGGCTGCAGAGGACCATACAATTTTTGATGGCTACATGGCGGCAGGTATTGCTGGGATTCGACCACAGTCGAGTAATACACCTTTAACCTTACCTGCTACTGCTTCAGATTATCCAACGGTGATTGCTCAGGCACTGGATCAGTTACGCGTGGCAGGAGTGAATGGTCCCTACCATCTGGTGTTAGGTGAAAAGGCTTATACGTCGATTACCGGCGGTAATGAAGGCGGTTATCCGGTATTCCAGCATATCCGCCGGCTTATCGATGGTGAAATTGTCTGGGCCCCTGCTATCGAAGGTGGATTACTGTTAACCACTCGTGGCGGTGATTTTGTCATGGATATCGGCCAAGATATATCCATAGGTTACCTGAACCATACCGGCACAGATGTTGAGCTGTATCTGCAGGAAAGTTTCACTTTCAGTGCACTCACGTCAGAAGCCACAGTAACATTACTTCCTCCTGAAGAATGACAGACAGACGCGGCGGCCATGAAGAATGGCTGCCGCGGTAACGTTAGCCGGTTAAAGAGCAATCGCACTGCGAAGTTTTTTCATCGCGTTATTTTCAAGTTGTCTCACGCGCTCTGCGGATATACCGTAACGTTCCGCCAGTTCATGCAATGTCGCTTTATTATCGTCATCCAGCCAGCGCGCGCGGATAATGTCCTGACTTCTGGGATCCAGTGTATCCATCGCTGCAACCAGATGGTCCGTTGCTTGCGCATCCCAGTTATCTTCCTCAATCATGCCGGCAAAGTCTGAGGATTTATCCTGCAAATAGAGAGAAGGAGAAACTGGGTGATGGGTATCTGTTTCATCATCCGGATAGATATCATAAGCCATATCCTGTGCCGACATCCTGGACTCCATTTCCCTGACGTCTTTTACGGATACACCCAGTTCCCGGGCGACCATATCAACTTCATCCTGGTTAAACCAGCCCAGGCGTTGCTTAGTTTTACGCAGATTAAAAAATAATTTTCTTTGCGCTTTCGTAGTGGCTACCTTCACAATCCGCCAGTTACGTAAGACATATTCATGGATTTCAGATTTAACCCAGTGGACCGCAAATGAAACCAACCGGACACCGACGTCAGGATTGAAACGCCGTACAGCCTTCATCAAACCTATGTTTCCTTCCTGAATCAAATCAGCTTGTGGTAAACCATAGCCGGAATACTGTCGGGCAATGTGGATAACAAAACGCAGATGCGAGAGGATAAGCTGTTTAGCTGCATCAAGGTCATCATGTGTTTGCAAGTTGCGTGCGAGTTGCTGTTCTTCTTCCTGTGATAACATAGGACAGGCATATGCCGCGCGAATATAAGAATCCAGGTTACCAACAGGCGCTAATACAGACATTTCTTTTGTCATTCAAATCCTCACTATAAGGACATAATCACTATGTCAGGATGTTGGGCAGGATGTTGGGGGGCAAGTATTTTAAATTTTGACAGTCAAGTTATGCACAAGTTCACTATGGATTGTGAATATTTTATACAAATAATAATGTTGTTGATATTTAATACTTTTATTGATTTTTTTGGGGTTTTGCGGGTCTTGCTGTTCCTGTAGAATCGTGATTACAATGTCGAAACAGGACGGCTCTGCCGGAAAAATATGATTCAAGCGATTAAAGACCATGATTTATTTATGTATATAAAAAACACTTTATTACACAGTGATATACCGGTTATTCGTGTGATAATTATTTTTATCCTGCTGCATTGTATAGCGCACTATCTCGTGCTGCCTTTCCTGGACAGGAAAGCAGAACAGCTTCAGTCATCCCGGTTAAAATTCGTTACATGGTCCTGACCCTGCAGGGAGCGGTGTTGGCAGTACAGCTATCACTGATTGTATCATCCGAAGATAAACTGCTGGATATCATCCTTGCCGGGGCGCGGCTCTGGATGCTCACCTTTGCTTTGCTTGCCTTCTATTCGTTTATCGATGTTGGCTGCGAGTTATTCAAAACCAGTGACCAGTTAAAAGGTTTACCTTATCGTGGCATCGAACAGAGCCTGAAGCTGACAGGGGCGGTGATTTATATCATCTTATTGATATCTCTGTTATTTGATAGATCACCACTTATCCTGCTCAGTGGACTGAGTGCAGTTGCTGCGGTGCTGTTACTCGTGTTCAAAGATCCCCTTCTGGGACTGGTTGCCGGGATACAGCTTTCCGCTAATGATATGTTGCGTCCCGGGGACTGGATTGAACTTGATCAGTTGGGTGCGAACGGAGCAGTCCAGGATATCGGGCTGACGACAGTTAAAGTCCTTAATTTTGATAATACGATCACAACAATCCCTACCTACACCCTGGTGTCAGGTGCATTTAAAAACTGGCGTTATATGATCGAGCATGATGCCCGACGGATCCAGCGTAGCATTAATATTGATATTAAAACCGTTCATTTTTTAGGTGAAGATGAAAAAAAGGCCATTATCAGTCAACCTGAACTGGCACTTTTGCGGGATGGTGAGCTCAATGTCGGGACTAATGTTGAATTGTTCCAGCAGTATACCAATGAGTATTTTCGCCAACACGATGATGTTTGCCAGCACATGACGCTGATGGTCAGGCAATTACAACCAACAGTGTATGGTCTGCCGGTTGAATTCTATCTTTTTACGTCGCTGACGGAATGGGTGTCTTACGAGCAATTCCAGACAGAAATTTTTTCACATATCCTGAGCGTGGTTTCATTATTTAACCTTAAAATTCATGATGTTTCATGATCGGGTGCAATGTTATTTTTGCCTTCTGCTAAGCTTAAAAACGGGGCTTATCCGAAGCCCCCGTATTTTTAATCAGGAGGCGAATGATGCCCGCATTATGCGATATTTGTCAGGAAAGACCGGCAACCAGCCGCGTCACTGTTGTTCAGAATGGTCAACGTAAAACGATAGATATTTGTGATTATGACTACCGTCAGCTGATGAGACATCAGAACATCATGAACCCTTTTGATTCTTTACTGGGAAGAGGGGGGCTCTCAGGGTTCTTTAATGGATTTGGCAATAACACCCGAGGGCGTGATGAGGATGATATTTTTGGTGAAGTACCGCGAGAATCGGTAGATACAACAGAAGCATTCAGTAAGCAGTCTCTGGAGTTATTGCAACGAGCTGCAGAAAAAGCTCACCAGCTCAATCGCAGCGAACTGGATACCGAACATCTTCTGTATGTTCTCGCGGACGCTGACGTCTGTGCTGCGTTGTTTAAAGAGCTGAAAATATCTCCCGAAGACATCAAAAGTTACATCGACCAGAATGCCTATACAGGTGCCTCTGAGACAGGTACTTCACCTGGAGATCTTTCTATTTCCCCCCGGCTTAAAAAGGCCTTTATGTATGCCTTCCAGGCCTCCCGTGAACTGGGTCATTCTTATGTCGGGCCGGAACATTTACTGATTGGACTCAGTGAAGTGACTGATAGTGTCGCGGGTTCATTACTGAAGAAATACGGAATTACGCCAGAGACTATTCGCCAGAAAGTGGTGAAAATCGTGGGTAAAGGAGCAGAGGATGGTCGGGTGGATACCCCTACCGGTACTCCTAACCTTGATAAAGTCGGCCGTGACCTGACGGAAATGGCGAGGGCCGGTAAGCTCGATCCGGTCCTGGGGCGCGCGCAGGAAATCGAAAATACCATAGAGGTCCTGGCACGCCGTAAGAAAAACAATCCGGTGCTGATTGGCGAACCTGGCGTGGGTAAAACGGCTATCATTGAAGGACTGGCACAACGTATCGTCAAAGGGGATGTTCCGGAAGTCTTACGCGATAAGCGACTTGTCGAGATCAATATGAACTCGATGGTCGCAGGAGCCAAATATCGTGGAGAATTCGAAGAGCGGGCTAAACAGCTGATTGACGAAGTGACGGCCAAGAAAGGGGAATTAATCCTCTTTATCGACGAACTGCACACCATTGTTGGCGCGGGTCAGGGGGGAGGCGAAGGTGGACTCGACATTGCCAACGTACTGAAACCTGCACTGGCACGTGGTGAACTTAGTCTGATTGGGGCAACGACCCTGAACGAATATCAGAAGCACATCGAAAAAGATGCTGCTCTGGAAAGACGTTTTCAGCCTGTTCTGGTGGAAGAACCAACAGTGGATCAGACGATCGTTATTCTGCGCGGGTTACGTGACACACTGGAAGCTCACCATCAGGTGACTTTCCAGGATGAAGCATTCGTCGCTGCAGCAGAGCTGTCTGATCGATATGTGACTTCCCGCTTTTTACCAGACAAGGCTATTGACCTTATTGATCAGGCAGCCGCACGTGTTCGTATTGGCGCAAGTTCACGGCCAGTTGCCATTCAGGAGCTTGAGGCAGAAATCGCACACCTGAAACGGGAAAGAGACTACGCTTCCACCCGTAAGCTTTTTGACGATGTGAAACGTTTTGAAAGCGAAATTTCAGCGAAGCAGGAGTCCCTGGAGCAGCAGACAGAAGCGTGGAAAAACAAAACGGGTTCAGAGACGCTTGAGGTAACCGTTGCTGCAGTCGCGGAGGTGGTCTCGAGACTGACAGGTATCCCGGTGAGTGATTTGACGCAGGAAGAAAGAAAAAAACTGCTAAACATGGAAGAACTTCTGCAGAAGAGAGTCGTTGGCCAGGATCAGGCTGTTGCCGCTGTCAGTGATGCTGTCCGCCTTTCAAGAGCAGGTCTGGGGCAGGCACATCGTCCTGTTGCCACCTTCCTGTTCCTTGGACCGACCGGTGTCGGGAAAACAGAACTGGCCAAAGCAATTGCCGAAGCGGTATTTGGTGATGAGCAGGCTATTATCAGGATTGATATGTCTGAGTATATGGAAAAACATACGGTAGCCCGTCTGATTGGTGCTCCTCCGGGTTATGTTGGTTATGATGAAGGTGGGCAGTTGACCGAAAAGGTTCGACGTCGTCCTTACAGTGTGATCCTGCTGGATGAAATCGAAAAGGCTCACCCGGATGTTTATAATGTTCTGTTACAGGTTTTCGACGATGGGCGATTAACCGACGGGAAGGGCCGCGTGATCGACTTCAGTAACACGACCATTATTGCAACCAGTAACCTCGGTTCGGCCGTCATTATGGAAAATGCTGGATTACCTGAAGCTGAGCAGAAAACACCTAAAGCACTGCACGAGGAGTTGATGCAACTGCTGAAAGGACATTTCCGTCCAGAATTCCTCAACCGAATTGATGAAGTGATTGTGTTCAATTCCTTGTCGCAGGAGAACATACGCCTGATCGTTCAGATTCAACTTGATCGTCTGATACGTACAGCCGCGGCACAGGATATTACCGTAAAACTGGATGATTCACTTGTTGAACACCTGGTTGAAGTCGGGTATCAGCCTGACTTTGGGGCCCGGGAGCTTAAACGTAAGATCCGCCAGGAAGTCGAAACCAAACTGGCAAAGGAGATACTCAGCGACCAGCTCAAATCAGGTGATACAGTCACCATCGCTTATGATGACAGCAACGATAGTGTTGTGTTTAATCATGAAACAATTTCCGTTAAAAAAGATAATGACAGTCAGACCGAAAATCAGGAAAATGAAAAAACCTGATTTTTCAGTAAATGATAACAGGCCCGCATACTGGGCCTGTTTTATTATAAAAAGATTATTGAAGGACTCATTTTAATGATCGTGCGTCCCCCGCAACATTGGTTTATTCGTTTGTTTACCTGGCATGGATCCGTTCTCTCCAGTATCATCTTTCGACTCTCCCTCAATGTTGGTATGTCCATTATTGCTATCGTGTTATTTCAATGGTATGAACAGCTGGGAATTCGGTAATGACTCCAACTTACTGATAGTGTTTTATGTTCAGATAATGCCCGATGACCTTGTCATGCAGCTCCAGCGATTTTGAGAACGACAGTGACTTCCGTCCCAGCCTTGCCAGATGTTGTCTCAGATTCAGGTTATGTCGCTCAATGCGCTGAGTGTAACGCTTGCTGATAACGTGCAGCTTTCCCTTCAGGCGTGATTCATAAAGCGGCCAGCCATCCGTCATCCATACCACCCATCAAAGACCGACAGCAGCTCCAGAAGACGCTCCAGTGTGGCCAGAGTACGCTCACCAAAGACGTGTGCCACCACCGTCCTGCGCATCCTGTCATAGGCGTAAAATAACCAGCGCTGACGTGATTTAGCCCCGACGTAGCCCCACTGTTCGTCCATTTCCGAGCAGACAATGACGTCACTGCCCGGTTGTATGCGCGATGTTACCGGCTCCGGCCTGAGTTTTTTAAGTGCCGTAAAATCGTGTTGAGGCCAACGCCCATAATGCGGGCACTGGCACGGCACCCAACCCCATTCATAGCCATATCAATGATTTTCTGATGTGTACCGGGTTGAGAGGCGGTGTAAGTGAAGCTGATTTGCCATGTTTTACGGCAGTGAGAGCAGAGATAGCGCTGATGTCCGGCAGTGCTTTTACCGTTACGCACGACGCCTTCGGTAGCTGAACAAGTGGGACATCTGATGGAAATGGAAGCCACGCAAGCACCTTAAAATCACCATCATACACTAAATCAGTAAGTTGGCAGCATTACCTGGCAACACAATATCTTGAGGCAGAACAACAAAGTGATTTATTCCGTTTTACCCTGTTTTTCTAGGAGTTGAAACGAAATGGCTGGCGTGGTTATGTTCTGCCTGAAAAGCATGTAAACACACAACGGAATACTGATGACATCTCTTCTGTTATCTATGTTAACCAGTCTGCATTAGTTGAATCATTTAACGATCGAGGGGAGTTGATTAGTCCACTTGATTTCAGTGTTAAAGGGAATGTTGTACAGGTTCAGTCTTTGCTAAACAAGTTCCAGTTTAATACTGAGAAATCGTTGGAAATTGAAGAGGTTGCTACTTTTAAGTTGATACCCTTCTGAAAGGGTACGATGGCCATTACAGGGTAGGGGTGATCCTACCCGCGAATAGTGGACACGCGACTAAGTGAGTAAACTCCCAGACAGAGGTATCTCACATGACTAAATCAGCAACCGTAAGTAAGAAACCACGTAAACAGCATTCGCCTGAATTCCGCAGCGAAGCCCTGAAGCTTGCGGAGCGCATCGGCGTTGCCGCTGCCGCCCGGGAACTCAGCCTTTACGAGTCTCAGCTATATACCTGGCGCAGCAAATTACAGCAGCAGAAAACGTCTTCCGAACGGGAAAATGAGCTGGCCGCTGAAAATGCCCGCCTGAAGCGCCAGCTGGCAGAGCGTGACGAGGAGCTGGCTATCCTCCAAAAGGCCGCGACATACTTCGCAAAGCGCCTGAAATGAAGTATGTCTTCATCGAAAAACATCAGGCTGAGTTCAGCATTAAAGCCATGTGTCGGGTGCTGCGCGTGGCCCGCAGCGGCTGGTATGCCTGGCGTATCCGTCGCCTGCAGCTAAGCCCGCGTCAACAATTTCGCCGGCAATGTGACAAAGCGGTCAGTCAGGCCTTTCATCAGGCGAAACAGCGCTACGGCGCACCGCGCATTACTGATGAGCTGCGCGAACAGGGGGTGAAATACAACATCAAAACGGTAGCGGCCAGCCTGAAGCGGCAGGGGCTAAGGGCCAAAGCCGCGCGTAAGTTCAGTCCGGTGAGTTATAAGCCCCATAATCTGCCGGTATTCGATAATCTGCTGAATCAGGATTTCACCGCCAGCGCACCGAATCAGAAGTGGGTGCAGGACATCACCTACATTCGCACCGATGAGGGCTGGCTGTATCTTGCCGTGGTGATTGACCTGTGGTCCCGCGCGGTTATTGGCTGGTCGATGTCATCCCGAATGACGGCCCGGCTGGTATGCGATGCCCTGCAAATGGCGCTGTGGCGGCGTAAGCGGCCAAAAGGGGTTATAGCCCACAGCGACCGGGGTGGTCAGTACTGCTCAGCAGATTATCAGGCCCTGTTGAAGCAGCACGACCTTCGGGGCAGCATGAGTGCAAAAGGCTGCTGCTATGACAATGCCTGCGCGGAAAGCTTTTTCCACACGCTGAAGGTAGAGTGCATCCACGGTGAGCGTCTAATCAGTCGCGATGATATGCGTACGATGGTATTTAATTACATTGAGTGCGATTACAATCGCTGGCGTCGTCACAGTGCCTGTGGCGGCCTCAGCCCGGAACAATTTGAAAATCAGAATCTCGCTTAGGCGCGTGTCCATATTACGAGGAGAGGATCAGGGTCTGTGAGAAATGGCTCAGACATTTATAATGTTCTGAGCCTTAAGCTAAACATGTATGTGGCTTAATCAAGCTTATCCCGGTGGTCCTGTAATTTTATGTCGACATATTCTTCAAATGAGGCCGGTAACTTATTGGAATGCTTGCAATTATCAAGGTAATTATCATAAGTGATCTCAAACTGATCAATTTTTATTGTTGGTTTAGGATCAGCAATGTCTTCATTCTGGTCATCAAACACTTGAACAACAAAGTCATTATTTTCTTTTCGCAGTAAATCATAACGGATGAGTCGATTGTTTTTACCACTATCGATGTAAAGAATAGTTATATCTTTATAAATCATAGAAAAAACCTCATTGTGTCAGTGTGATACACACCAATCTAACAGGAGTGCTAAACTGGTATATACTGAATTGTAACACAAAAGTGGCTCTTGCGAGGTAAAATCGCTTACCCATTTCTGAATCGCCACAGATAATCTAGACACTTCCGAGCCGTTGATAATACTGGTTTTCATATTCTGTCGGTGACATCTGATCGCTAGAACCATGCCGACGCTTACTGTTATAAAACATTTCGATGTAATCAAAAATATCACTGCGGGCTTCTTCCCGCGTTCCGTAGATCTTTTTCTTTATCCGTTCGCGTTTCAACAACTGGAAAAAGCTTTCTGCAACCGCATTATCATGGCAGTTACCGCGACGGCTCATGCTGCCCTCCAGGCCGTGTGATTTCAGGAAAGACTGCCACTCATGGCTTGTGTACTGACTGCCCTGATCCGAATGAACCAGCACCTGTTTTTGGGGATTACGCCGCCATACAGCCATCAGCAGTGCGTTCAGGACAATGTCCTTTGTCATCCGGGATTGCATGGACCAGCCGATAATTTTGCGTGAGAACAGATCAACAACCACAGCAAGATACAGCCAGCCTTCGTGGGTCCTGATGTAGGTTATGTCTGTTACCCAACGCTCATCAGGAGCATCCGGATTGAACTGTCGCTGGAGCCTGTTGGGCGACACGATACTGGCCTCGCCTTTACGTGCCCGCGGGCTCCGGTATCCGACCTGAGCCTTTATCCCGACACGTTTCATCAGTCGCCAGACTCTGTTCACTCCGCACTGTTGCCCGCTGTCCCGCAGATCCAGATGGATTTTGCGATAACCATAGACGCATCCCGATTCCAGCCAGAACTGTTTAATCTGTCCTGTCAGTCTCAGGTCTGCCTGATGGCGTTGAGAATGCGGCTGCTGAAGCCAGGCGTAAAAACCACTGGGATGAACATCCAGCACCCGACAGAGCAGGCGAACAGGCCAGCAACAGGTGTTGTCACGGATAAAGGCGTACCTCAGTCGGACAGCTTTGCGAAGTACGCCGCGGCTTTTTTTAATATGTCCCGTTCGTCGGTAACCCGCTTCAGCTCTTTCTGGAGACGACGGATCTCGGCCTGAGCATCTGACTGTTCTTTATTAGTGGAAGGATCCGGACCGTACTTCTTTATCCAGGCGTAAAGGCTGTGGGTGGTGATATCGAGACGTGTTGCCACGCTGGCAACAGAATAACCGCGATCAACAACCTGTTTGACTGCTTCAGTTTTAAACTCTTCGGGATAACGCTTACCGCTCATGGGCACCTCTCTTTAAGCCATCTTAAATGACTCTGAGGTGTCTGTTAAACCCGTGGCGATTCAGGTAGCCTTTCTCGTACAGCAGAGTCACTACAGGTAGCCAAAAGTACGTTGTCCGATAAGATAAAGAAATATGGGCTAAAATTTTGAAAAAATGGAATTCATCCAATAATGCAATAAATTAGAATCGTATTGCTGATTTTCGTTGATTCCAGTTGATCATATAGAACCATGAATCATTATGCCCATCATCACCGAGGATTCCCCTTTTGCATTGGTTAGTTCGTCTACGCCTGACCTGGCGCCAGGTCGTCACTGGATTTCCTTCACGTGCGAGGCTGGCAGCGCGTGATGCACTTGCTACTGCACTCGCCTGCCTGCTGTCATGGATACTGGCCGTATGGCTGCTGGGACATGAACATCCTACTTTTGCCATCGTCAGTGCCGTGGTATGTCTTGCTCCGGGCGTACCCAGTCACCTGAAACAAGCAAGAAATCTAGTGATTGGTTGTACGTTCGGTATTGTGATGGGGGAGTTGATGTGGCAGTTACCCGATACTCACCCACTGATTCGGATGTGCGTCGGTATGTTCTTCGCTATTTTGTTTGGTGCCGCCATTGGCCCGGCCCCGGTGGTACCAATCCAGGCTGGAGTATCGGTTGCTTTGGTTCTTGCCATGGGGCCAGAAAGCGCGGGTGGAACCCGTTTGGTGGATGTTTTGCTGGGAGCCTCTGTAGGATTATTATTCAGCCAGGTGCTTTTTACGTCTAATCCATTTAGTGATATTGGGCGTTCAACTTCTGATTTCCTTCGACAACTCGGTAATGGGATGGATCGAATGCTCAGAGCCTGCGAGGTGCAAAGCAGTAAGGGGGCAGAAGCCGCTTTGAGTCAGCTTTCAGATGCTCAGTCAGCTCTGGCAGCTCTTCGTGCCGCTGTAGCTGAAGCACAGGTCAGTAAACGCTGGTCGCTACGGGGTCGGCTACATGCAGAGCGGATTAACATCGTCACGCAACGTTACGACCGCCATGCAATACGGGTATACGCAACTTCCCTTTTATTAGCGGAAAGCATAAGCCGAGCCATGTCGCACACGCATACTCCGCCACCCGCCGCAGTTATGACGTATTGCCAATGGCTATCAGATAACTGCATGGAATTAGCCCGGCAATCAACCGTTTTTGTGCTAAAGGAAAGTGCCCCCCAAGCTTATATGGGCAAGCAGCCACAGAGCACAATCTATAAGTGCGATATATTACCACCAGAATGGCTCATTGTAGAAGATAATGCTAAACAACTGGAGTATGCCTTACAGGTGCTACTGTGTTCACGAGATGCATAATTGTAATGCCGAGATAACTGTATGCTGAACTACTGTTAGTATTTATCGACGTGTGTCACTTCCGTCACTTGGCTGAACAGTGGAAGATCTAATGACAAGTGGGTAATGACTCCAACTTATTGATAGTGTTTTATGTTCAGATAATGCCCGATGACTTTGTCATGCAGCTCCACCGATTTTGAGAGCGACAGCGACTTCCGTCCCAGCCGGGCGTTGCGGCAGTACGAAATAGCAAATTTCGGCATTACTGTCCCAAACGCGAATTTCTTTCTCCGGTGGAAGCTCAGTACCGAACTTCTTCAGCACGCCTCTTGGATCAATCACCACACGGGAGCGGTACTGTGCAGATTTAAACCAGATTGGCGGCAATCCCAGAACCGGCCACGGATAGCAGGAGCACAGCGTACAAACAACGATGTTATGTACCGCATCACTGTTTTCGAGGACGTGAATGACTGCGCCTTCGGCACCTGAAAAAACCATCTCGCTGATGGCAGCCGTGCCATCTTCAAGCAGCTTTTTTTAAATTCGGCATCAAGCCAGGCGCGCGCCACGACACTGGCACCGTTACGGGGACCGATCTTGTTTTCAAAATAGTCCACGATGGCGTCTGAAGTTTCTGGATCGAGCTGACCTTTCTCCGTCAGGAATGACTGAATCGCCCGCACTTTGATGGCATTTTCGGAAGGTAAGACATCATGATTTGATATGCTGACTCCACTGTAAGTGATTCATAACTGATTGCTCCAGCCTGTTGGCTGGAGCAAAGAAAATTAAAGGGCGGGATGAGTGCGATGCCAGTCAGTAACCTGCTGCCACGCCCAGCCAGACTGTATCAATGCGGTTTCGCCAAAATGTGGTGCAACAAGCTGGAAGGCGATTGGTGCGCCTGCAGCAGTACGCCCGCAGGGCAATGTCAGAGTTGGGTGGCAGGTCAAATCAAAAACGCTGGTGTAACGCAGCACACCACTGAACAGTGTTTCGTCCTGACCAAACATGCTCATGAGGACTTTTACATGATAAAGCAAATGCGCCAGCAGGGTGCGTATATTGTTGATATTGCCACTCAGGTTGGTTGCTCTGAGCGAACTGTCAGACGGTACCTGAAATACCCGGAACCTCCGGCCAGAAAAACACGCCACAAAATGGCCAAACTCAGGCCGTTCATGGACTATATCGACATGCGTCTGGCTGAGAATGTCTGGAACGGCGAGGTCATCCTCGCGGAAATCAAAGCGATGGGTTATACCGGCGGACGCTCCATGTTGCGTTACTACATCCAGCCAAAACGTAAGATGCGGC
Source organism: Klebsiella sp. K4 (assembly GCF_014596785.2). Taxonomy (NCBI): domain Bacteria; kingdom Pseudomonadati; phylum Pseudomonadota; class Gammaproteobacteria; order Enterobacterales; family Enterobacteriaceae; genus Klebsiella; species Klebsiella sp. K4. The sequence goes on along the minus strand of NZ_CP115022.1, from coordinate 144,362 downwards.
CATCGAATAAAACGGTTCGCTTCGAAACTCAGCCCGGTTACCAGCTCCAGCATGACTGGGGAGAAGTTGAGGCTGAGGTTGCCGGGCAACGATGCAGGGTTAACTTCGCGGTTAACACGCTGGGGTTCTCACGTCGCTTCCATGTCTTCGCGGCACCAAAGCAGGATGCTGAACATACCTATGAGTCACTGGTCCGCGCCTTCCGCTACTTCGGCGGCAGCGTGAAAACCGTGCTGGTCGATAATCAGAAAGCCGCAGTGCTGAAAAATAACAACGGGAAGATGGTGTTCAACTCCGGGTTCCTGCTGCTGGCCGATCACTATGGCTTCCTGCCACGGGCATGCCGTCCACGAAGGGCCAGAACCAAAGGTAAGGTGGAGCGGATGGTGAAATACCTCAAGGAGAACTTCTTCGTCCGGTACCGCCGGTTCGACAGCTTCGCCCAGGTTAATCAGCTACTGGAGCAGTGGATGGCTGACGATGTCGACAGGCGAGAACTTCGCCAGTTCAGGCAGACACCGGAACAGCGCTTCACGGGGTTTGAGATCCAACCGTACGAAAACGTACGGTAAGAGGAAAATTATCGTCTGAAAAATCGATTAGTAGACAAGAAAGTCCGTTAAGTGCCAATTTTCGATTAAAAAGACACCGTTTTGATGGCGTTTTCCAATGTACATTATGTTTCGATATATCAGACAGTTACTTCACTAACGTACGTTTTCGTTCTATTGGCCTTCAGACCCCATCACCGGCAGGGGCTGCAGTGCTGGTATGCACTTTATAGCAGTCCACCCGGCGGGACAATTCATGAAAGCTGGTGGGCTCGTAACCATCACACTCAAAACGTAAGACAACATACCTTATAGCCCTGCAAAGCCTTTGCCCCGGAGCGCCACGCTCTGCGTGGGTCGCGACTGTGCACATTTTCGGCATATTCTTTTTTTCTTTTTTTTTATTTTTTCTCTTTTTTTCGTCCGCGCGGGGGCGGTGGGCCTGGCACGTTGAAGGTCAGGACCCTTAAGGGTATGTTGTCTTACGCAGGCTCTTTTGCTGCCTGCAGCACTTGCCGGCGATCAGAATCAGGAGAATGGCCATCGCCAGTTTTCCCTCATTTATGGCATACAGTAGACATCAATCCGGTGTAAGGTACCGGTTCTGACCGGACTATTTCCCCTGGGGCTGCTGTTCGTTACAGCTCTGAGCTGATACCGTGGATACGCGGTTTGTTCTTACGCTTATCACCGAAAGTGGCGAACGGGCCTTACGGGCGAACGCTTTAACAGAATTAACACCAGCTTTGTTAGGGAGATAATAAGTGAACATCGAAGCGAAGCAGTTTCTTACCGGCAGCGGCAGAAGAGTACTGACAAATGAGGGCAGACAGGGTATGGGTGGAGTTGCTGGTGTAGGCTCTTCAACCGAGAAAATGCTGGGCTACGTCGCTGAAGCTGTTTTTGAAAACTGCGGCCAACTGGATAACCAACAGCTCGATGACATTATCAGCTGGATACAACTTTATAAGTCCTGAATGATGCATGAGTGTACAATGCAGCTCGTGTTTCTAACCGACGAAGCGTGCCAGATTTGAAATGTATATAAATCTGCTACACATGGGGTATCTATGAAACCTGAAGTTCGTGAAGCTCCGATTAGTATCCGAGCCAAAAAATCACAGCGTGACCTGATCGACATGGCCGCAAGCCTGGTCTCAAAATCACTGACTGATTTTATGCTTGAGGTCGCCTGCAGGGAAGCACAGGACATTCTGCTTGATCAACGCCTGTTTCTCCTCAATCACAACCAGTTTAAGGCGTTTATAGAGGAGCTTGACGCCCCAATAACGCCGGAGCGCAAGACGCGAATCGATAACCTGATGAACCGCAAATCACAATGGGAATGAGAGCGCCTGAATCCCTGACGGCTGAACATAACATCGCTGATGTTCTGTTGCCAGGTGCCTGCCCTTAATAAGTGGTTAAAGACAAAGGCTCTCAGAAACCACAGTACCGGCATTTCCCGTGTCTATGCCGTTTGCGCAGAAAACACGAACCGGATCATCGGTTATTATTGTTTATCTTCGGGTAGCTTCCGCCATAAGACAGTGCCTGGGACATACCGACGCAACGCACCTGATGTCATTCCGATCATTGTCCTGGGACGGCTTGCCATCGACCACTCCTGCTCCTGTGCTTATCCTCCCGGGTAGATCGGGCTTTTATGAAAACAGTGACATGTATAGGGAAGAGGTATGCCGGAAAGCGGGTTGGACGTCCTTCAGTACTGAATGAAGAACAGAAACTACGGTGATTGCACAGATTAAGCGGGAGTCGTTTTTCAACAAAATGCCTGCAGGTCAGGGGAGAATTCATCGCAGGGATGTTATGGTAGATTGCTTGCCAGTTTGAAAGTAGCCTTACCAAACATTCAGGGAAAGGAGAGTCATCGGTATGACAATTTTAGTGACGCTACAGGCTCAGCTCATTGTGGGAGAAGAGCAGGTGATAAAAAGCCTGGCACCGGAGGGGATGCTGGCGGCCGTATTTGAAGACGACGGCCGGACCGGGTATTTCTATGCGCTCGATGAGTCCCTTGAAGGAAACCCGATTCTTGATGCAGTGCATATCTACAATGTCGAGGATATATCAGACGCCCACATTCCTTCAGACGTTAAAATCGGCTGGTCTGAAGACAGTCAGAAGTGCGTGCTCCTTATCAACGGATATCCGCATGCAGTGTTCGATTTCGTGGGGAAAAATGGGTACTGCAGAAGTGGATACCCACCCCCGATTAACAAGGTTTGGTCTGTGTCCGGACATGAATGGAGCGATTCGGTGGATGACTTTTTCCGGTGAGTTACGGTGGGCTTAACGCCTGCCGCTTTTCTTTATCCAAAGTGAAAATGTCGCCCTGAAGAGACCGGACGATTTCATGGACTTTCAAATGATAAACCAGGTATCCAAATGCCCGCTTCTCTTTCATGCCTTAAATGACGAAGTCGTGGCGTTTTACACAAAGTTTGGATTCGAGACCTCTGCAGTCAATGCACTGACATTATTGTTCCCGGTCAAAGTATGAAAACTGCTCGGCGCTGATGGAAGGCTCGTCCGGGGCAGGATAGCAGGTGATGTTACTCATACTTCCCTGGGACTGGTTCCCCCATATAGGTGTGGGTACAGCAACGGCAAGTTACCTTAACGTCCTTTCCCGTAATCGAAGGGTTTACCTGTTGTAAGATTCCATTTCCATCAACAAACAGGCCCGGATAAAAGCTGCTGTCACCGATACGTACCAAATCTCTTTTCTGATGCTCATGCAGCGCGACCAACCAGAAAACAGGCTCTGTTGTATCAAGACGACCACATACTTCGCTGAATACCTTATCCCACGGTTGGCCAATCTGTTTGACGAGAAAGTAAAACAATGGGGTATAGTCACGGCCTCTCTTTTGCCTGCCATGCATTGTCTCGCGCTTTGCCAGCAGCTCGTCTTCGGCTTTTTTACGATTTCGCCCCCAGCGATACTCCCCCCCCGGATTAATTGAATAATGCCGCGTAGTTGTATTGTCACTGCGATATAGTTTACGTGACTTGTTCAGTTTATGAGTACGCATAGCCTGGTCTTCTATATGCTTCTTTCTTATGTGAGCAAGAGCACTCACCGGATCCGGGTTCAGTAGCCTGTGATGGCTAAAATTAAGGTCATGTTTAAAGGTGATTGTCTCATTCTGCAGAGGTATCTTTCGCCAGACAACCACCAAAATTCCGTTTCTGGCCCAGAGTGGCCTGTCAGGTGAAGTTGAGCTCTGCGCTGCAACAATGTCAGGTCAGGGTTAATGTAAAGCTAAATTTCATACCAACAAAGACATCCATTACCACACAAATACTCCTGGAATAAGCCCCGCTCGTACAGCAGGGCTTATCTGATTTACATACCAAAACGCCTGATAACGTTTTACCTCACTCTACCTTTTGCTGGTGATGAATATCAGTTAATTGTAAGCGTCGTCTCAGCACCGTCTGGCAGATCCTGATATTCCTGAGAGGATAGTGGACACCAAATATGGTGGACGCTATCCATGAAATCATTAACCGCAGTGCGTAAAAAAAGCCCTAATTATCCCGTTGAGTTCAAAATCAAAATGGTTGAACTCTCGCATCGACCAGAGATCTCCGTAGCGCAACTCGCTCGTGAGCATGGGATCAACGATAATTTGCTGTTCAAGTGGCGCCAGTACTGGCGCGAAGGAAAACTACGTCCTCCTTCAACAACAGAAAACAACGTGCCTGAGCTGCTCCCGATAACACTTGATGCCGAAGATGTTGTCCCTGCAACCTCCCCCCGGTCACAACCTGTAGCTGCTGCGGCACCTGAATCACTCAATATCAGCTGTGAAGTGACGTTCCGGCACGGATCACTCCGTCTGAATGGTGCCATCAGCGAAAATATCCTGAACCTGCTGATACGGGAGCTCAAACGTTGATCCCATTACCATCAGGGACAAAGATCTGGCTGGTCGCTGGCATCACCGATATGAGAAACGGCTTCAACGGCCTGGCGGCAAAGGTGCAGACGACGCTGAAAGACGATCCGATGTCAGGTCACGTTTTTATCTTCCGTGGGCGTAATGGCAGTCAGGTAAAGCTCCTCTGGTCTACCGGCGATGGACTGTGTCTGCTGACCAAACGGCTGGAGCGCGGCCGCTTCGCCTGGCCGTCAGCCCGGGATGGCAAAGTGTTCCTCACACCGGCACAGCTGGCGATGCTCCTTGAAGGTATCGACTGGCGGCAGCCTAAAAGACTGCTTACGTCACTGACTATGTTGTAGGCCTCTTTATCCTGGTCGACGCTGAATGAGCCTGGTAATATACCCGGTATGAACAGCTTACTTCCTGACAATATCGATGAACTGAAACGTCTCCTTGCCGAACAGGAGGCGCTGAACCGTGCCCTTCTGGAAAAGCTGAACGAGCGTGAACGCGAAATAGATCACCTGCAGGCGCAACTGGATAAGCTGCGCCGGATGAACTTCGGCAGCCGCTCCGAAAAAGTCTCCCGCCGTATCGCGCAGATGGAAGCCGACCTTAAGCAGTTGCAGAAAGAAAGCGATACCCTTACCGGCCGGGTGGATGACCCGGCCGTGCAGCGCCCGCTGCGGCAGACCCGTACCCGCAAACCGTTCCCTGAATCACTTCCCCGTGACGAAAAACGGCTGCTGCCGGCAGCGTCATGCTGCCCGGAATGTGGTGGTGCGCTGAGTTACCTGGGTGAAGATGCCGCCGAACAGCTGGAGCTGATGCGCAGCGCCTTCCGGGTTATCCGGACAGTACGTGAAAAGCATGCCTGTACTCAGTGCGATGCCATCGTGCAGGCCCCCGCGCCTTCACGGCCCATCGAGCGGGGTATCGCAGGACCGGGGCTGCTGGCCCGCGTGCTGAGTTCAAAGTATGCAGAGCACACCCCGCTGTACCGCCAGTCTGAAATATACGGCCGCCAGGGTGTGGAGCTGAGCCGCTCACTGCTGTCGGGCTGGGTGGATGCGTGTTGCCGGCTACTGTCACCGCTGGAAGGGGCGCTTCAGGACTATGTGCTGACTGACGGTAAGCTCCATGCTGATGACACGCCTGTCCCGGTGCTGTTGCCAGGTAATAAGAAAACGAAGACCGGGCGGTTATGGACCTACGTTCGTGACGACCGTAACGCCGGGTCAGAGCTGGCGCCGGCAGTGTGGTTCGCTTACAGCCCGGACAGAAAAGGTATCCACCCGCAGAGCCATCTCGCTGGCTTCAGCGGTGTTCTGCAGGCGGATGCGTACGCCGGGTTCAACGAACTGTACCGCAATGGACAGATAACGGAAGCTGCCTGCTGGGCTCATGCCCGCCGCAAGATCCACGATGTGCACGTTCGCACCCCGTCAGCGCTGACGGAGGAAGCCCTGAAACGGATCGGTGAGTTATATGCCATCGAGGCGGAAATAAGGGGGATGCCGGCGAAGCGACGCCTTGCAGAACGTCAGCAAAAAGCTAAACCGCGGCTGAAATCCCTGGAAAGCTGGCTGCGTGAAAAGGTGAAAACGCTGTCGCGACACTCAGAACTGGCGAAAGCGTTCACGTACGTACTGAACCAGTGGCCGGCGCTGGCTTACTATACTGACGACGGCTGGGCCGAGGCAGATAACAACATAGCTGAGAATGCGCTACGGATGGTCAGCCTGGGCCGCAAAAACTACCTGTTCTTCGGTTCGGATCATGGAGGAGAGCGGGGAGCGCTGCTGTACAGCCTGATCGGGACATGCAAACTGAACGGAGTGGAGCCAGAAAGCTACCTCCGTTATGTCCTTGACGTCATTGCTGACTGGCCGATAAACCGGGTCAGCGAACTACTCCCCTGGCGCGTAGCACTGCCAACTGAATAACACATCCCCGTCAATACGGTTCTCGCTGCACGCTTACAGTTAATTCACCACGAGTTGTACCACTACCAGCCGCCCACCATCCTCTGAAGAAAGGATGAACTGGGTGTTGTCCTCCAGCAGCAACTTTTCACCAATGCCGACCGTTTTCCGATCGGGAAGTGATATGAGCCCGCTAAGCCCCTCGTTAACCAGCCACCACTGGTCATTATGGAAGACGAAATAACCGACCCTTTTCTTCTGCTCATCAGTGGTTCGTTCGTTAGGAGCAATCAGTCGGTTGACGTGCCATGCATATAATGACTGACCGCTCCACACCATAAGCCGGTGATCATCTGGCCTGAAAGTTCCAGCCTTTCTCGACGAATACAGATTCAGGATGGGGAGTTTGCCTTTGTAGGGTGTACCGCAGTAGGGACAAACGGGTTTCGTCTTGCCATTGAAAACGTACCATTTCTGGTCACAATCCTTGTTCTGGCATGGCTGGATGAGATCGACGGTTTTTACCAGGGCGCTCTCCCATTCATCGGCTGTAGGGCGCTTCGACGGATCATGCAACCCGTCAATAAAAGCCCGGTCGAAGAGAGGTTTCAGGTAGGGCCCCATAATGGTGTACGGGATTTTCTGAGGATCTGCCCACGGGAGCGAAAACGATGAGACCTGATTAACCTTAACTGCATTGCTTCTGTCAGTCGGGTGTTCGATAAAAAGTGCCCGCTCTCCCATGGAAAGCGCCTCATCCCTGACCTCATCATCGATATCGTGAATTTTTCCTCCCCGTAACGGGTGCCGGAAAAGAAGATACATGTAAATGAGTACCGAAAGTGCATGCCGGTCAGTAGCGATACTCGGCAATACGCGGCGGGGATCGTCTTTAGGGAGATGGCTTGTCTTCACCACTTCCGGTGCAATAAAATCAGGTGTGCCAACCACGTCTGGAGGATATTTTCCCGGAACCACCAGCCCATCAACATCAATAATGCATGCGTGGCCTAGTTCCGGATCTATCAGCACATTTTTATAACTCAGGTCACTATGACACAGGCCCGCAGCATGCATTCGTCTGACTGCACGCGTTAGAAGGATGCAGACCTTCAGATAGTTAAGCGTATTGCCACGTTCACGCGGATCCAGAAATTTATTCTGATTGTTCGCGCTGGCAAACCATTTCCCTTCCTTTTCACGTCCTTTGATCCCGAGGAAATCATTGTTTTTGGAACCATATCGGAAGAAGAAATGCTGCTGGTAAGCAGGTACAACAATACCCACCTTATCAGCGTGCTCAACCACATCAGTGGGCCAGCAGAAGAGACCTTTCCAGTAATCTCCACCCGTCTGCTCAAAAATATTCTGCCGGTACCTCCCGGTGATCATGTTGATACGTTCCCGGGCCTGTTCATTCTGAGGTTTATGGTAGAAGGCTACGACATATGATTTATCCGGAGAAAAATAAACGTCTTTCATTGAGCCAGAGCCGATGACTTCATCGACATACTGAATGGTTTTTCCATCCTTAGTTTTGCATGTAATTATATTTGCCATGAATAGCCACCTGCTATCGCATTAATTTCACCAGAGCACAATGATTGTGCGATCATCGTGATTTCCCGGAGAGAAAAAGTTAAGCCACTCCACCAGTTGTGCCGAGGCATGTTCAGGGTCTGTGAGTAGGGGAGAGAGCTCGGCCATCAGCCTGTCCCATTTTTGTGGATTCTGAAGCCCGTTATCCGTTTCAAACCAGGGATCGGAAACACCATCCGTCATCAGAACCAGATGCGATATGTCGTTCCACTTACCGATACTGATACGTTTACTGAATCCGGCATCACTGACGGCATCGGCATCCAGAAAACGCGTCTGACCTGCATACTCTCCGCTATCCGGAGTCCCAAGCACTCTGACTTTGCCAGCAGGTCCATATGCAGCTATCGCACCGTCACCTAACCAGAAAGACGCGGCAAAAAGATCAGCACCGTCGCGAAAAGTGACGGTCGCGAGTAAAGTTGTTGAGAATGACTTTACTTTATCTTCAGCCAAAATTGCGGCACTGCTGATATTGTTTACGGCCAGTACCGCTGCCTGTCTGAAGTGGTGGTTCATAAACTCCCATACTGCTCGCTGATCTTCACTGTTCCAGCGAAGGACCCTGTTTTTGATCTCAAGCCCTTTTTCAGTCTTGAACTGGTTGAAGAGATAGTTACCAACAGTTTCAGAAACGATACGGGAGCCTTCCCGGGAATATTTAGCGCTCCCCGCGCCATCAGCTACCAGTAATACACTCCATCCGGATACATCACTGAAGTTGAGGTAATAATCGTCGTCACGAAAAGAGCCTACATGTTCATGGGAGCGTCCACGACGGCTTGCTCCGGCAATATGAATACCTGACCGACAGACACTCTGGTGGTCGATACTCTTCTTGTAGAATGGTGCATCAGAAGGCGGGTCAATCACTTTCCAGAGACTTTTCGGATCAGGGTTCACGACAAAAAGTAACTTTTTTTCATTATCACGATGTGAGCTGCATGACCATTTCACAGTCAGTTCAAAGTCTCCGCTGTGCCCTGGCGTCCCCTGGAGGCGTCGCTCATTGATATCAAATATCAGCCCTATATCCTGAGAGAAGTTAACCTCCGTAATCTCTGCCTCAACACCTGTATCAGTCGCTATTTCCAGTCGAACATCGTAGGGTTCACCCGCCCGTGCATTTGGCAGCATGATAAACACCTCCGGCACTTTTCCGGGGGCAGGGGATGTTTTATTCTCCACTCTCTGAGGTACTTCCCCGGGCCGTAAAGCACTGACTGCGGTGTCAGCTGAAAGGTTGTCAGAAACAACCGGACTGGTTTTATCCATGTCTTCTGGTTGCGCCGTGACGGAAGCCTCGGTCTGTAAGACCCCGGTTGCATCAGGAACTTCTTCAGTGAGTCCCTGAACGCCTTCTGACGCTGTATCATCCACCATTTCACTATGCGCTTCCTGCTTATCATTTCCCTGAAGTGCAGTAGCGGCATGGACGGGTTCAATCTCAGGTCGATCAGCTTCGCTTTCACCCGAGTTTTGAGGTGGGAGGATTTTGTCAGAAAAGGGCTGGGTAAGACATTCTGAAACTGTTTGAGTGTTCTCCGCCGGTATGGCTTCGCTTGCACAGTGTTGAATGACCGTTTCTCTCAGCTGCCGCACAGCAAGGGCAACATCAGGTATGTTACCAAGACAGCATACTTTATCAGCATCAGTCGGTTCCCCTGATGCCTCCAGAATGAGAGCAATAATTTTATGTTCAGGTGTAATGAACTCGCTCATTAGCCGCGTCCTCTGCTAACGTTAAAATCTGAATTTCCACCCTCGCTCTGAAAGGACAAACCTTTCCCACACCATGGGCAGTTCACATCATCAGGCCCATCAATACAGAGAAGTTTTCCGCAGGTACACATCGCAAAAGCACTACTGTTTCCGCAGTGTGGGCACCCTGGTACGCCATGGAGTTCACTGGTGTTTATCTGCGCCCCGGCTACGGACATATCCGTCCATGAGAAGTAATCTTCATCCACAGGATAACAACCAGCAATGTTAAAGCTGTTAAGGTTTAGATCGAAAGCGAGGCCCGATACCCTGGCTGGCGGACGCTCATACTTAATCAGATAGGGTCGACGGGTTTTACTGCAACGCCCGGTTAATACCACACAGTTTTCATCGTATGCACGGGCTGTGTCATCTTTGGCAAGTTTGACGATATAGTCAGTTTGTTTCAGGGGCGGCTGAGAATCCTCGCCAACACTACGACTGTGAGCTGTGACTGAAGCTGTGATCCACTGGATAAACCGCGAAAAATCGCCTTCCTGATTTTCGGTAAACGATAAGACGTTTTCAGTCAGTTGCCTGAGTACACTGAGATCAACTGATGGTCCGATCCCCACAGCAATCATATTCAATTTTTTTGCGTAAAATTCGTTCCAGCGCTTAACCTCAGCTGAAATGTCATCTGTCGGTCGGCCGTCAGTAAGTAAGTAGACAACTGGCTTCCAGTCACCTTTTTCTTCCAGCGTCGTTTTTCGGACCTGAGAATCTATTTGTGTTGTCAGTTCCCGTAAGGCAGTCGCGAGGTTAGTTCCTCCACCGACAGGAAGGCGAGGGGGATAAAAAGACACAATGTCATGTAACGGGACAATCGTTCTGGCAATACCGGCAAAGGCAATTACTGACACCCAGACAGTCTCCAGAGCATGAGGGTCCTTACGCAGATCGCTCACAATCTTCTGCAAGCCATCATTCATCCTTTTCAGGTTTTCACCAATCATGGACTCAGAACAGTCCAGAACAAAAAAAACGGGAAGTCGTCTCACAGGAAACTCCCTCATAGCAAAATGTGACGTCCATAGCAGAGATGGACTTTATCGGTATACGGCAGGGTTATTCCCTGCCATACCGGCGTAAGTTACAGAACAAGCTGGATTTCGGGTGGTGGTGGTGGAAGTGTGTCCGAATCAGTAGTGACTCCGGCACTGGAGCTTCCTGAAGCCACGCTGGCACTGACCCATTTGAAAAAGCCTGAAAATGCGGTCGAATCCAGTGTTTCAAGAGCCACAACTTTGTCAGTCAGTAGTTTCAGATGTTCGTGTCCCGCTTTAGGGCCAACAGCACAGGCTATAATGGAGCCAAACGAACGCCGCTGAACCTCTTTAACAGCTTCCCCATAAGCCCAGGCATCTGACGGAGTACCATCTGTCATCAGAAACACCAGCGGTCTCCAGTCGCCTTTCTGTTCACCATCAGAGCGGCGAATATCCCGGTCGACACACTGGATCAGACATTCAAGCGCCGCGCCGGTAAAGGTGCCGCCCGCACTTGGTACTTCTATATCAGAAAACTGAAAGTCAGCCAGGGCAGTGAGGGGAACATACTCCCGGGCTTCATTATCGTATGTAATTATTGAGATATGGACGCTTTCAAGCGCATAAGGGTCCTGTCTCAGGGCACTCAGCATAGCCTGCACACCCACATTCACTGAATGTATCGATTCTCCTCTCATTGAGCCGGAAGTATCGATGAGCAGATATACGGGTAGTCTTCGCATTTAGATATAGTTCCTCAGATGGCTTACGAACGAATCGGAGGTGGAAGGCTCGCCTATCGCATTCAGTTTCCAGCCACTGGATTCCCGGACAAGCTCAGCAAAGACCATCGATCGCTGACCATTAAAGGCTACACCGCCGGAGAGGTCAAAGCGTGCCATTTCCACATTTTTTCCGTCTACCGCCCGGATAAATGCATTTTGCACTTTTCCAAAGTGCTGCTGTAATTTTTCGCCGTTGTAGATCTGAACAATAAAGACAATTTTTTCGTACTTCGGATCGATGCTGTTTAGTTTTACGATAATTTGCTCATCGTCTCCGTCACCGGCACCTGTCCGGTTATCGCCGGTCAACCAGATCTGCCCTGATTTATGGCGAAGACTGTTGAAGAAGACGATATCGCCGTTAACCAGTGTCGGCTTACCATTTTCAACATTGCCAAGGTCAGTCACTTTACCGGCTGCGTTGCAGAGAAAGGCAATAACATCGAGGTCATACTCCTCCTCTTTTTTGCCAAAAATTCCACCCAGGAACCCTTTTTTCTCTTCATTGATGTCCCAGCCAAGACCTATCGTGACTGAGGAAAGATCGAACTCATTTTTACGCAGGCTGACGCCTTGCCCTTTCCGTAAGCTGACAGTCATAGGATCCTCTCTTAAGTTAATTGCTTATAAAACCACGTTTACTTCTGGCGGCGGTGGAGGCAAATCATCAAGACCGATAACTTCTTTTTTACCGGCATCGACTTTCTGGCTACCTACGGAAACACTGGCTGACACCCATTTGAAAAAAGCTTTGATGGAGGAACTGTCTGCAGTATCCAGCTGGAGAACAATCTCTGTAATCTCCTTAAGTACCGCTGTGTCGGCATCGTGACCGGCAGCACAGGCTACAACTACCCCTTTTTTGGCTGCTTTGAATTCATTCAGTCCTTTACGCCAGTCATCCGTAGGTCCGCCATCCGTCATCAGGAAAACGAGTGGACGCCAGTCTCCTTTTGTCTCCGCTGTCGTTTTCTGAACTTCTGCATCAATTCGGTTTGCAGTCAGGGATAAGGCTTCGCCCAGAGCGGTAGTTCCGCTTGCCGAAAAAGAGGGGAGATTGAAACTGAGGAGATCTGTAAGAGGTACGGCCTGACGAGCAGTAGAGTCGAAAGTAATGACAGAGACATATGCAGTTTCCAGTGCATAAGGATCCTGCTTCAGGGTGGTCAGTAGTGTCTGGACACCATTTTTAACTGCCTCTATAGGCTCTCCGTGCATTGAACCTGATGTATCGAGAAGCAGATAGACGGGAAGTCTTCTCATCTTAAACTTTCCTTAATGGTTGATGGGGGAGCTCATTTCCTGAACATGGTTTTATAAACACTTCATATCATATTACTAAAAACAAAGGCATATAGTTAGTTCAGCAATCACAAAGTGAGATTTTCACGTTGTTTCAAACGCGCGAGTTGGTTGAACAACAATACAAATTTGCAATATTTCAACAATACGATCCCCGCCATTTTTAGTAGGCATTCGCCATATTGATAACCCGTCGCCGGGAAACTGGACAGGTCATAATCTATATAAAATATGGTTTAACGTTTTTGCATTTAATAATACGGTGACGATGGTCAGTTAAAAGAAAACTAATAAAATAAAACACAGGGATTATTTATGAATTACTAATCTTTATTTTATTAATTTGCTTTTTATCTGTAGTTATACAATAAACACCTGTTGGGAAAATGGTAAAGATTGCCGATTAGTGGAGTGAGAACAACCACCCCACTAATATTCTGCTATTTCTTCATTTCATTGATAATTTCATCAATTTTTAACTCTACTAATTTTTCTACTGCCTCGCTTCTTGATGTACCGCTTAGCGCAGCCAGTTTGTCAATTTTGCGAAGAACACGGCGTCTTATCGACAGGGAAACGGAAGTTTTTATATCCTTATCCAGTACCACCCGTGCCCCCTGGTCATGTGTTTTTAAATCAGAATTAAGGTCCAGCGCCTCACTCATTCTCTTTAGTGTTTTCTTATCCAGTAATCCGGAGTGTACCATCTGATAGGAGTGGCCAGCCTTACTGTATTTAATTTCAGCAGCGTAAGTTTCCCTCAGCTCTTTAAGCGCCCGGCTTAGTGTCGGCTCAGAACAGGCCAGCGTCGCGGTGATGGATTGCGCCGATACAGGCTTCCCTGAGCCAAGTATGTTAGCCAGGGTGTAAACTCTTTCCTGTCTGGTGTTTAATTGCATATTCAGTCGGTACCTGCCATCTGGGTCAGTGGTTCTATAGGCTGAAAAATGTAAGTTGAACTCATTTTCCTGATCAGACCTCGATCACCCAATGCTTCAATAGGGTCAACGCCACGCAGATTCCCGAAGTTGATTAGCTCGATTTCAGAGCGGCGTACCCGCCAGGAAATAATGTACTCATCTTCAAGATATCCAGTGCGTTTACTCACCCGCTGAGTGAAGCCTGAAATGACGGCCTGTTCAAACGGAAGCGTCTGAAAAACGATTGCTGCTAATCTCAGCAGGCATCCGTGAACGTGTTTAGCGTAACTTTCCCGGACCGCTTTCTGTGTCATGGCTTTTTCATTGATATCAGTTCCCCGGGCATTCACGCTATACACTTTATCAGGCATATCCTCAATCTCAGGTAAATCAACATCAAGCCAGACTGTTGATTCTTCAGGCCGTACCTCAAACGTCACCAGCGTTTCTCGCGGCCATTCTGTTTGCGAGAAAACTTCCTCAAGACAATGTTCAAAGAAGCGGGCGTCAGATCGGAATTGCTCTTTCGCTAAAGCTACAGACTCCGTGCGATTTTTTTCATGCTCCTGGTACTGATGCTGCCATTCTGCGTACTGCTCAGCCCACGCTATACGCTGTTTCTCATAACGCTGTTTCAGCAACGCATTTTCACGTTCAATATCAGCGACGGACGTCTGCCACCGCCGAAGATTTTCGTTCTGTCGCTCCTGTCGGGCTGCATCAGATTCAAGCCATCCCCCAAGGAAACCGCGACCGGCATGCTCATCAGGTTCTGGTGGAAGAGGTATATATTCAGGTTTGTTTGGTCGTACCGGCGCAGGAAGAGTGAAACTGCCCTGACGGAGCGCCAGGTACTGTGTCTCGAGCGTGGCCCAGGTATTCCCTCCCTTTGGGGAAGGGGAGAGTTCATGGATATTGGTTATCGCTGTTACGGTGGACATCAGTTTTTCCACCACCAGCTCCAGTTCAGACCTCAGACCGGGATCTGCCTGATGCCTGGTATTCACTCTTTCCCGTGCTGTTCTGTCAATCCGGGTGCGGTAACTCAGTCCCGTTCCGGGAAGGCCCAGGTTGGCAAACGTTCCATTCTTTCCCACTGACAGCGAAGCTCCACGGGGGCCAATACTCAGACTGGGGGCCCCGTTACTCAGGTTAACCCTGACCCCCGGGATAATGCTGATCGATTTACGAAATCTGAATCCCATATATGCTTCCTCAGTGCTGCTTAGAAACTGGAATAAGCCTGATTCCTTCCGGATTTTGCCCCGTAGTCAGACCGTATACCTGTCCCCGTCCCAGGATCCCCTGAGCCCACCGGCGATGGGTGGCCGGTTCACACATCGCTCCCTGAGATTTGAAGACTGCCTGGGTGGAATTCAGAATTCGTAACGCATCTGAATGCTCACCAGGAGACACTTTAAGCGCCTCCTCTATCACACTAATCTGATCAGGATGAATGGCCGTTTTACCCACCAGCCCATGGGCGATATCCATAGAGAGTTCTCGTCCCAGAACGCCGTGATCGTCGATGTGTTCGCATACTGGTGCGGTAAGCGCAAAATCACGAGGAGCGAATACTGACACAAGCATTTTTATGACATAACCCATAGGAGTGTCATAAAGGGTCAGATCCCGTGGCCGTCGCAGAGACACGACGTTCATGAGATCGTTTCCGCCGATCCGCAAAGCGATTATGCGGTCACGGCAGTCATGACCCGAAAGTTCATTTGCCAGCGCCTGCATTTTAATAACATCATAGACTTCTTCGGTTTCAAGCGTTGGCATCATCATCAATGATGTTCCGGCCATGATGTCCCACCAAACCGGGAGTGTGGAACGGGTGAATTTGGGCAGTACAAAACCATCAACTGCACTCAGGTCCAAATTAGCCGTTAGCCATCTCCCCATATCAGGGTGGCGTGGACGGATAAATACCAGTGGGTACTTCTCATCATCGTTGACGGCTCTTGCGTGTCTCAATCGCTCCAAAAACTGTGAAAGATTCTGAATCGCAAAAGGGATGTCATGCTCGCTGACCGCATCTTCCAGGCAGACAACCAGAGAGCGTAGCCCCGGTATTTTCCCTTCCAGAACGACCTCAGCGATATCCTTGCGTGTGGCAGGCATATACAGCGTGGCACCGAGTTCCCATGGGTTGGGTTGTTTTTTCATCAGCGTACCTTTTTGATAATGGTAACCGCACGATACTGACCGAGCGTATCCCCGGCTTCCGTCACCTGGATACCTTTCTCTTTTGCCAGCCCAACCAGAAGAGAAACATCCGGGTCATCCATCTGGCGAACAAAAACATGATCAGGTACACGACGCAGAACCGCCCGCGTCGCTTCAGCGATACCCGGCTTAATGCGGTTAATGCTGTCCACCTCATAACGCGCAGCAAGGCTCTGGATAACTTTTCTGCTCAGCTGCCAGCGTGCGGCATTTTTCCCTGCGTCCCAGCCAGAAGCGGGAAGGGGTTTACCGTCAAGCTGTTCACGGAAATGTGCTACCGTATCCACCAGCATCTGGCTGCATTCAAAAGACTGAAGGTGATCGCAAACCACACAGCCATGCAGGCCTTCTTCGGCCCAGACAGAGCGCGAAATCAGACCCGAGACAGGCGCGCCCATGATACCGAACGGGATAAGCCAGTCATCGTCACTGGCAGCAAGCCAGGCACATCCGCAGGGGTCAGCCAGCACAACCAGTCGAGGCTGCTCCGGATAACCGGGACGGTCCTTCAGTGTGCGGGATAATTCGCCGGTAATAGCTCCTTTTCCCGTCCAGCCGTCGACAAACACTATGCCATCAGTACCATGGCGTGATTCGATAAAATCAAGCGCCGCAGCATCAATACCCCTGTCGCGGATAATGCTGATCCCGTAGTGGAAAGACTGTTTTCCCATCGCACGCAGAGCCTGATGCAGCATGACCCCCAGTGGAACACCAGCCCTGACCAGGCTGACCAGGACAATGGGTTCATCGCCAGCACGACGGGCCAGTTCACGAGCAAGATGAGAGACTTCCCGTGCCAGACGTGCAGCTCCCGAGTCAAGCGCACGGGTGAAAAGATCCAGGTGCCAGCGGGTCGGCTCTGGTTCCTGGCTTAACATGTCGGAATAATGCATTTTTCCTGACTGTATCAGTTCTTCCTTCAGGTCAACCGGTGTCATCTCCATGACAATGGGTTTCAGCAAAAAGTGAACATCGTCCGGTTTATAGGAACCAGAAAACGGGGCAAAATGCGACATCTTATTGCTCTCCAAAAATACGCTGTGATATGGCCTCGGCAAACTGACTCTGGCGTGGAAGACCAAACCAGCTGCAGAGTTTCATGAACCGATGGTCGCTCAGGCTGTCACCCAGCCCCATCACCGGGAAAACCCCGCGCTCCTGACGCAGTTTCTCCAGCAACCATGAAACGGCCAGCCCTTTTTCTACCGGGCAGGGTAACCAGGCAATGTTGTTGCTGTTACGGTGGATGTAAAACCCTTCGGTCGAAAAAACGCGCTCAATCTCATCCCCGACAGCGTTCAGTTCATCAAGCTTCGTGCTGTCGCGGTGCTTCATGACCAGATACACCGGCGTACCCTCATATTCGTAGTTGAGGCGTGCCCAGGCATTAATGCCTCGCGCATCCATGAGCTCGGTGATGATATGTTGCATTGATGTTAAGCGGTCGGCGTAGGAGGACAGGCACTCCAGCATATGGGCTTTCCAGTCGCTGTCTGGCGTACCATCTGGACGAAGGATCACCGCGCCATGAGTGGTCACGGCCCAGGAACGGAAGGGGATCTGTACCCGACTGATTTCTTCCGTACCTCTGGCCGTCACCGGAATGAGGTCCGCATGTTCCAGCAACCAGTCCACCAGCATGGCTTGCTCTTCGGTCATAAAACTGCGAGGCGTGAGGCTGCGATCCAGTGCGCCGGTCCGGAACGGTTCAAGGGCAAGTTCATCAACCATTTTTCGGCGGGTCTGGAACAGGGTGTCATCGAGGTCGCTGAAGACGACGGGCTTATTCATAGGTAATCACCTCTACGGTGGGAGCAACAGCGGAAAGCGCCTCAAGCAGCCGGGGGTCCACGCTGGAAGCTGGCGTTTCGCAACAAATCAGGATCCGGTCAAACTGCTGATGAGCAACGTTATAGACATAATTTGGAATACCCAGTCCGTAGTTATCGCTGAAAGCAATGGCGGACTGGATAGCATAACCAGTGGAAATCGGTGAGCGGGTCGTCGAACTGAACACGACCTGAGCACCTGCCGCTTCAAGTCGCTCAGCCAGCAGGAACGGCTCCCAGACAAATTCACCGGTGCCCAGTACCAGAATGTTTTCACCGTGCGAAACCTGAACCTGGAGACCCAGGTCACTCGCCGGTATCTGCATCCCGAGTCGCCCCCAGGATTGTTTGCCTGTGATCGGGACGTTCCCTCTGGAGGTCACATTTACCTGGGGCATGACAGGAAGCGGGGCATCCGGTTCGGGTGTCCAGCGCCAGTTGCCGGAGATGAGCGATACTGTATGTAGGGGCAGGGGGCTGTTCTGACTGAGTGCTTCTCCGCTCCAGTCAGTCAGCGTGACAGCAATAACCCGTCGTACCTTCCGGAGTGCACCCGATGCACGTAATGAGGCGAGAAGATTGAGGAACGTTTTCCCCGTCGTGGCTTCATCATCCACGAGCACTAATGTTTGTGCCTCCGCTACGGTTTTCCGCATGGCCGCAGAAACTGGATAGTAGATCAGGTGGTCTGTGGCATGGCTGTGCTCTTCTTTAAACTCGCACAACAGTTCGGCATCGACCGGATGGCGGGTTGATGTCAGATAAACACAGTCAGGGTGATGCTTGCGCACCTCATCAAACACTCCCGCCCCGAGGCCGACAGCCGTCTCAGCCATCCCGATAAATACCACCGGCCCGTCCAGAGTCCCGGGAAACTTCTCCGCCAGCTGTGTATAAACATTGCGCATGACCAGAGGAGAGACAGGAATATGTCGACCCAGCACTTTACTGACAAACAGAAATGCGCGTTTTGGATTCCGCCGTTCGGCGATATCAAAGAGATCAGTAAGAGGATAATCGGTTTCCTCGCTGCTTACCTCAATTCGCCCACAGGATAATGTCTTTTGATAAACGAAATTACCATCAATTGCTGACATATCTGTCTCCATTAATCAATTCTGTTGGTCAATGATGCCGGATAGAGAATGACATCGGTGACAGAGCGGACGACTGCAGGTGAAAAATCAGTTTTCGCTGACTGCCTGACCTGATCATCATCCATCAGCCCAAGTGTATGGAAGGCATACAGACCCGGAAGATTCACGCCACTGTACCGCGTATAACCAATACCTCCTGAAGGCCGCATGTTAATTTCCAGCAATAGCGGTTTGCCTTCGGCATTATGGCGAGTCTGTACATTGACCATGCCGTCTGCGTTCATTAGGCGGGCGCAGTTGATGGCAAGTTCAATCGCTTCCCCTTCATTTTCCAGATACTGAAGCACACCTTCTTTACGCCGCCCGATAGCGGCCAGGACCGTGCCTTGACTTACCACCATATCCACAGAGTATTCTGGTCCGGGTAAATAGGGCATCAGTACTTGTGGAGTAAAGCAGTCCATCCGGGCATGAGCAGCCAGAAACTGTGATGGGTGGATAACACGGCTATCAGGATTGTTGAGAAAAGCTACCGGGGAAACATTGTCATCAAAACGCCAGAATCCCATGCCATAAATGCCTGTAACAGGTTTAATGCAGAGGCAATCAGAAGGGAAAGGGGGATGACTCAGCAGAGTACGAAGCTCGTCTACATTTTTTACCCGAACCGACGGGACAACCGGAAGTCCATTTTTTTCCATAAACTCGGAAAAAGTAACTTTTTCATCGGCTAATTCAAACCAGTGAGTCCCCGTTGACCCGGTAGTCAGGTGGACACCAGAACGTTGAATGTTTTCCCGGTGGCTTTCAAACCATTTACAGTTGCGACCAGTATGTATCGCATTAATACCATGAGCGTCAGTAATGGAATGAATAAAAGAAAGACGTTCTTCTTCGTTGTTAGGTTCGATCATTGAAAAATCGGAAACAGACAAGATCTCTTTCCTCTCGTTGCGATGAGAAGAAAAGATTTCAATATCCTGATTTTCCTTTTCCGCAAATGATTTCACTCCAAGGATAATGTCTCGCTGGGAAGATAGCCCTTCCATAAACCAAATTTTCTTTTTCATTTTTTATAATTGTCGCCTGAAAAGGGGATGAGATTTTTGTAATACATGAGTCTAAGAACTGACCTGCGCCATGTCAATCATAATATGATAATCATTCGCTGTTTTTGACTTTCCGGCTAGATCACAAAAACCACTTAATAACAATAACATACATCAAACCACCACCTACCCACCCAATGTAATGAAACGTAAATTCCAGAAACCCACCAGTTTTTACCTTGCGGGTGAACTTTGTCATGATATGATTTAGATGCATTCTGTTTGAAAATGAATTTTATAAAAACCCGGTCAATACCTTTTAAGGAATGAATATGGTTTCTTTAAGTAAAAACCAGACAGTATCACTCAGCAAACAATCCACTGCTCTCAGCCAGCTTCAGTTCGGACTGGGTTGGGATCCTGTTAAGAAAAAGGGATTATTTGGCAGCATTTTTGGTGGCAATGATTCCATAGACCTGGATGCAGGTTGCGTTCTTCTGGATGCCGCAGGTAATAAAATTGACACCATCTGGTTTCGTAAACTGAAATCCAGCTGTGGGTCTGTCGTCCACTCCGGCGATAACCTGACGGGTGAGGGGGATGGAGATGATGAAATCATTCGCGTCGATCTCACAAAATTGCCGGCAAATGTTGAATACCTCGCCTTTACCGTGAACAGCTTTCGTGGGCAGTCCTTCAACGATGTCGATAACGCCTTCTGTCGCGTCGTGGATCAGACCAATAAAGAACTGGCCCGTTATCAGCTGACGGAACAAGGTGCTCATACGGGTATCATCATCGCTTCCCTGCGCCGCAACAACGGAAACTGGGATTTTACCGCCCACGGTAAAGCAAGCGGTGGCCGCACAATCGACGATATGCAGCGCGATATCATCAGTACGGTGGTAAAAGCATGAATCTGACACCGGGGGGCAATGCCCCCGTACCTGCTCAGGAACTCCGCGTTAGAGTCATTGCTGGTGGTCCTGTTGATGCCTCGGCGTTTCGATTATTCGCTGACGGAAAAGTTCGGGGTGACAGCGATATGGTCTTTTACGGGCAACCCCGTAATGAAGATGGTTCCGTTAGTTTCAGTACTGAAGGGACCAATAACTTTTTTACCGTTGATCTGTCTCGCCTCAAGCCCGACGTACAGAAAGTCGCGTTCACAGTAACCTGTGACGGCAGCCATACAGTTTCCTCCCTGAATCATCTGTCCATACAAATTGAAAGTGGCAATACCTCATTGGTCAGTGGTCAGGTAGACCTGAACGGCCGTCAGGAAGCTGCTCTGATCCTCGGTGAAGTCTATCGCCGGAATGGTGACTGGAAATTTCGTTTTATCGCCCAGGGCTTCAATGGCGGACTGAAACCTCTCGCTGAATACTATGGCGTCAACGTCGCGGATGAACCTGTTCCAGTCACTCCGCCACCAGCGCCTCCGGCTCCGCCTAAAGTTAGCCTGAGTAAAGTTTCTCTGACCAAAGAAAAGCCTGCCATCAGCCTTGCCAAAAAAGACAATTTTGGTGAAATCCGCATCAACCTGAACTGGCATCGTGGCTCGGGTTCAGGGGGCTTGCTGGGCGGTATGTTTAGTTCGAACAAAGCGATTGACCTGGATCTTGGCGCATTCGTTGAACTCGCAGATGGCTATAAGTCAGTTGTTCAGGCACTCGGTAATGCTTTTGGTAACTATCATTCTGAGCCATATGTTCAACTTCAGGGTGATGATCGTACCGGCGAGGCTCTGGATGGGGAATGGCTACACATTAATGGCCGCGAATGGAAAGAAATCCGCCAGGTACTGATTTATGCCTTTATCTATCAGGGCGTGCCCAGCTGGGACAAAACCGATGGCGTGGTGACATTACATGTTCCTGAGCAACCACCGATTGAATCGCGTCTGACTGAAGGTGATAACAAACGCACGCTGTGTGCGATTGCCCGTCTGGTCAACGAGAACGGTTCCATTCGTGTGGAACGTATTAACCAGTACTTCAGAGGCCAGGAGGAAATGGACCGCGCTTTTGGCTGGGGGTTTCGCTGGTCCAGAGGTTCCAAATAAACACAATGATGAGGGTATGAGAATGAGTTTTTTCGACAAAGTAAAAGGGGCTTTGACCTCGGGTCGCGAGGAATTGACCCGCCAGGTAGGCCGTTACAAAAACAAGAAATTTATGCAGGGTACCGTCGCGGTATGCGCCCGTATCGCTATTGCCAGTGACGGCGTTAGCTCCGAAGAAAAACAGAAGATGATTGGATTTCTGCGATCCTCAGAAGAGCTGAAAGTCTTCGATACAGCAGAAGTTATCGAGTTTTTTAACAAGCTGGTGACCAGTTTCGACTTTGATCTGGAAATCGGAAAAGGCGAAACGATGAAATATATCCTCGCCCTGAAAGACCAGCCAGAGGCAGCTCAACTGGCTCTTCGTGTCGGTATTGCTGTCGCTAAAAGTGATGGCAACTTCGATGATGATGAGAAGAGTGCTGTCCGTGAAATTGCCCGTTCGCTGGGTTTCGACCCGGCAGAATTTGGCCTCTGATAAACAACGGATAAAGGTACGATATGGTTTCCACTCACATCGGTTTTCCGGCTGAGACAGTGACGGTCTTTGTTGCGCTGTCGGTCGGCGCCATCTTTATTGACCTGTTCATGCACCGACATGACAAGCCAATTTCCCTCAAAAGCGCAGCCTTATGGTCCGTTTTCTGGGTTGTTGTCGCGATGGCATTTGCCGGTTTCCTTTTTGTGCATCACGGAGCCGAGGTTGCCAGCCTGTTTGTCACGGGTTATGCCCTTGAGAAGGTGCTGTCAGTTGATAACCTGTTTGTCATGATGGCGATTTTCTCATGGTTCTCAGTTCCGGACCGTTACCGTCACCGGGTTCTGTACTGGGGGATCATTGGCGCTATCGTCTTCCGGGGGATTTTCGTTGCGATCGGTACCGGTCTGCTTAGCCTTGGCCCTTATGTCGAGCTGATCTTTGCCGTTGTTGTTGCCTGGACTGCGGTCATGATGCTCAAAGGCGGTGGGGATGATGACGAAATTGAGGATTATTCTCAGCACCTTGCTTATCGCCTGGTTAAACGCTTCTTCCCGATTTGGCCGAAACTGTCCGGACATGCATTCCTGCTGACACAAAAAGAAGTGGACGCCGAACTGGCTAAGCCAGAAAACAAAGACGTATCTGTAGGGCGACTGAAAAAGGCAGCGCTTTACGCCACCCCATTGATGTTATGTGTGGCTGTAGTGGAACTCTCTGACGTAATGTTTGCCTTCGACTCTGTCCCGGCAATTATTGCAGTCAGTCGTGAACCTCTGATTGTCTATAGCGCAATGATGTTCGCAATACTGGGCCTGCGTACTCTGTATTTTGTACTGGAAGCCCTGAAACAGTATCTGTCCCAGCTGGAGAAAGCTGTTATCGTCCTGCTGTTCTTCATTGCGTTTAAGCTGGGTCTGAACGCTACCGATCACATCTGGCACCATGGTTACAGCCTGTCTGCGACCACCAGCCTGTATGTCGTACTGGGTGTACTGGCTCTTGGTATTCTGGCCAGTGTCATCTTTCCGGAAAAGCCGGAAGCTGAAAATAAAGAAAGCTGATCTCAGCTGATTAATGATTAACGAAAGAGGATAAATAGATGAGCGTTTCACTATCTAAAGGCGGCAACGTTTCCCTGAGCAAAACCGCGCCAAGCATGAAAAATGTCCTGGTTGGCCTTGGCTGGGATGCACGCTCTACGGACGGTCAGGACTTTGACCTCGATGCTTCCGCATTTCTGCTGGCAGCCAATGGCAAGGTTCGTGGCGATGCAGATTTCATTTTCTATAACAACCTGAAATCTGCTGATGGTTCCGTTACTCATACCGGTGATAACCGTACCGGTGAAGGTGATGGCGACGATGAATCCCTCAAAATCAAACTGGACGCGGTACCAGGGGATGTCGACAAAATTATTTTCGTTGTCACTATCCATGATGCTCAGGCCCGTCGCCAGAGCTTCGGTCAGGTTTCCGGCGCATTTATCCGTCTGGTGAATGATGACAATCAGACTGAAGTTGCTCGCTACGATCTGACAGAAGACGCTTCTACTGAAACAGCCATGCTGTTTGGGGAGCTGTATCGTCACAACGGAGAATGGAAATTCCGTGCGGTTGGCCAGGGTTATGCTGGTGGACTGGCTTCCGTGTGCGCTCAGTACGGCATCAACGCGTCCTGATAAAAAGTAACTTTCTTACCCAAATCATTCGGGGGTGATGCCCCCGATATCTACGACCCGATATCTACGATTAGCAGGAGCAAAAAATGGCTGTTTCTCTCGTTAAAGGCGGTAATGTTTCTCTGACTAAAGAAGCCCCGAGCATGAATGTTGCTCTGGTTGGCCTGGGCTGGGATGCACGCGTTACTGATGGTCAGGCATTTGATCTGGATGCATCAGTATTCCTTGTTGGCGAAAACGGTAAAGTGCTGTCCGATTCGCATTTCGTATTTTATAACAACACCACCAGCCCGGATGGCGCAGTACAGCATCAGGGTGATAACCGTACCGGTGAAGGCGACGGTGACGATGAGCAGGTCAAAATTGATCTGACAAAAGTGGCCGCTGACGTTAAGAAACTCGTATTCGCAGTCACCATTCATGAAGCAGAAAGCCGTAAGCAAAATTTCGGCATGGTCAGTAACAGCTTTATGCGTGTGGTGAACAACGATAATGGCTCCGAGATTGCACGCTTTGACCTGTCAGAAGATGCCTCAACTGAAACCGCAATGATTTTCGGTGAACTGTATCGCCATGGCGCGGAATGGAAGTTTAAGGCTGTAGGACAGGGCTTTGCTGGTGGCCTGGCTGCGCTGGCAACCCAGCACGGCATCAACATCTGATAAACCAGTAAAACCAAACCCCGGCCTGTCCGGGGTTTTTTCTACCCGCTGAGTGATCCCTTTACCCGGCAACAAGGAGCCTAAATGCAATTACAATCAGGACAGAACATTCCGCTTCACACAGATACACTGACTCTCCGGCTTGATTATCCCCCCAGTCCTGGATTTCACGGTACCCCTGAGACTTGCCTGTTTATGCTGAATGCTGAGGGAAAAGTGACAGGCGATGCCGATTTTATCTTTTACAACAATCTCAGTGCTGCCGGTGGCAGTGTGAAACTCAACCCCGGTCACCAGCACGCAGTCGTTCATTTTGCGCTTGACCAGATCCCGGATACGATCCAGAAGATTGCAATCACTATGGTGATAGATGGCAGTGATACGATAAGCGGCCTCGCGCAACTGAAACTTTCTGCTGAAAGTCAGGCCACCTTTTTTGTCGATCTCAATGGCCGCACAGAAAAGGCTGTAATTATGGGGGAAGTTTACCGATACCAGGGCAACTGGAAGCTCAGGGCGCTTGGGCAGGGATTTAATGGCGGGCTTGAGCCACTGGCAGTCAGCTATGGTGTGGACGTGGAACCTGCAGCAGAAGTTGTACCGCAACCAGCCCGGATCAGCCTTGAAAAGAAACTCGAAGGTAAAGCGCCTGCGCTTATCAGCCTGGCTAAGAAAGCCAGTATTTCACTGGCAAAACACAAACTGGATACCGTTGAAGCACGAGTCGCTTTTGTTCTCGATGCCTCAGGCTCTATGACCGGCCAGTTTAAAAAAGGGCATGTACAGGCCGTTCTTGACCGTATAGCTGTCCTGTCTGTCCAGTTCGACGATGACGGCACAATGGATGTATGGGGCTTTGCTGAGCGTCACAAGAAATATCCTGACGTCACACTGGACAATCTTGACGGATACATTGCTGCCATTCAGAACACGGGTAAACGATCGGCCTGGGAAATCCTTCCCGGCCTTGGCGGGACGAACAATGAGCCGCCAGTCATGAATGAGGTTATCGATTATTTCAAGGACAGCACCTTACCCGTTTTTGTCGTGTGCATTACAGATGGCGGGATCAGCAAAACACGAGAAATTAAAGAGGCCATCCGCCGCTCAGCCAACTATCCTGTCTTCTGGAAGTTCGTGGGACTGGGCGGATCAAATTATGGGATTCTGGAGAGGCTGGACACCTTTAGCGACCGTCGCGTAGACAACAGCAACTTTTTTGCGATCGATAATTTTGCCCACATAAAGGACGAAGAGTTGTATGAAAAACTTCTCGAAGAGTTCAAAGACTGGCTTGGACTGGCAAAAAAGGAAGGCATTATCTGACTCATCGCCCCGGTAAGGGGCGATAGGCCTGCTGCCATGACGACACCTTTTAAAGTACGCAGAGCTAAACAGGGCTATACGCAGAGGTGATCGCTGAAACCCAACTTCACCCAGTAATTTAGACCCAGGAACACATCGGCAGGGATGAAAAAAACCCGCTCGGAAAAGCGGGCTGAAAGTAGGTATTCCAATGGTAACAGGTTGAAGCATACCTAATAGTCCGAGCTACCGATTTACCAGGATGCACTCTTTTTTTGGCCAGTTACAGTGGTTAAATGTAGAATATATGTTGCCTTTATGTAAAGAAGAGATTGCAGAACGATAAAGGGCAATTTTTATCTGATGATTAGCTTCGACGGAAGCTTACGACGGAAACCTTGATGGAAGTGACGCCAGTGAGGCTCAGTCGCTGCGGAAAGGAGTTCATAATCACCCCGCGTATCACCCCATGCCCGAAGATGATAGTCAGTCAGAGGTCCATATTCTTTTTCAAGCCGGATAATTTTCTGTGAGCACCTGCAATTATGACCACTGATTCTGCCGGTCAGAATGCCGTCTTTTGTCTCTAATTGTGTACCAATCAGTTTGATCCTAAGTTTTTCGGCAAAGGGTCTGAGTACAATTTCCGGGGACGCAGAACATAAGGTGACGATCGCGCCGGAAGTGACTTCATTCGCCACAGCAATCAAACCTGCCGGGCGCATGAGGCGATGCCAGTAGAGCTGACAGAATTCCTCTGCTTTAGAAGACACCCACTTTTCCTCAACACCAGTAAGAAAAGTTGTAATGAGCGTTTCTTTTAGCTCATCACGCGTCATCTGCTTACCCATGCAGCGTAACGTGGGTAGAGCCATGCTGACGATACGTCGCGAAAACGCCCGATTGCCAAAGGCAAACCGCAGAAAAGGGATAAAGCTATCATGCCGCGTTAACGTACCGTCAAAATCAAAAACAGAGAGCATGCGGGGCTGAATGACGTTCATCGTGATCTTATTCCGTTGGATAGTAGGTTACTTCTGCCAGCCGCTGCACTATACCACCAGGACGCGAATAACAGTAACCGCACGTAAGGTGCCGACATCCTGCTCGTGTCAAAATGAAGGGCAGGGTTCCAGGCACCTCCTGAGAAAAAAGTAACTTTTTCGTGATTGTGTGCTCAGTAAAATCTGATGCGGTAACCCCATACTCTGGATCGGCGGAGGGCAGTATATTACTGTTCCTTCACAAGTAATGAGTTCTGATCTCTGTAAGCATACCTGTCACATTCAGCACGCTGAAACCGTACCCCGGAACTGTCTGGTGTCAGGACAAGTCCACCTTGTGCAGCATGTACGTGGAGAAGCGTATCCCCACCCGACACATTCAGATGTAGTGCAGGCACGCCATGATTGATTTCCAGTAATACACCTAAGCAAAGCTGACCTGTATCGTCCGCCACCTCGATTGAGGTCTGGTTATCCAGATGGTAGGTGGCCGTATAGATTCTGCGATCCGCTTCATGGCAAACCGGTTCACCTTCAGGGATACGCCAGTCCGTCATTCGTTTAATAACAGGAGCACCGACAGATTATTTTTGTGCGTAAGCGTCGTCTCAGCACCGTCTGGCAGATCCTGATATTCCTGAGAGGATAGTGGACACCAAATATGGTGGACGCTATCCATGAAATCATTAACCGCAGTGCGTAAAAAAAGCCCTAATTATCCCGTTGAGTTCAAAATCAAAATGGTTGAACTCTCGCATCGACCAGAGATCTCCGTAGCGCAACTCGCTCGTGAGCATGGGATCAACGATAATTTGCTGTTCAAGTGGCGCCAGTACTGGCGCGAAGGAAAACTACGTCCTCCTTCAACAACAGAAAACAACGTGCCTGAGCTGCTCCCGATAACACTTGATGCCGAAGATGTTGTCCCTGCAACCTCCCCCCGGTCACAACCTGTAGCTGCTGCGGCACCTGAATCACTCAATATCAGCTGTGAAGTGACGTTCCGGCACGGATCACTCCGTCTGAATGGTGCCATCAGCGAAAATATCCTGAACCTGCTGATACGGGAGCTCAAACGTTGATCCCATTACCATCAGGGACAAAGATCTGGCTGGTCGCTGGCATCACCGATATGAGAAACGGCTTCAACGGCCTGGCGGCAAAGGTGCAGACGACGCTGAAAGACGATCCGATGTCAGGTCACGTTTTTATCTTCCGTGGGCGTAATGGCAGTCAGGTAAAGCTCCTCTGGTCTACCGGCGATGGACTGTGTCTGCTGACCAAACGGCTGGAGCGCGGCCGCTTCGCCTGGCCGTCAGCCCGGGATGGCAAAGTGTTCCTCACACCGGCACAGCTGGCGATGCTCCTTGAAGGTATCGACTGGCGGCAGCCTAAAAGACTGCTTACGTCACTGACTATGTTGTAGGCCTCTTTATCCTGGTCGACGCTGAATGAGCCTGGTAATATACCCGGTATGAACAGCTTACTTCCTGACAATATCGATGAACTGAAACGTCTCCTTGCCGAACAGGAGGCGCTGAACCGTGCCCTTCTGGAAAAGCTGAACGAGCGTGAACGCGAAATAGATCACCTGCAGGCGCAACTGGATAAGCTGCGCCGGATGAACTTCGGCAGCCGCTCCGAAAAAGTCTCCCGCCGTATCGCGCAGATGGAAGCCGACCTTAAGCAGTTGCAGAAAGAAAGCGATACCCTTACCGGCCGGGTGGATGACCCGGCCGTGCAGCGCCCGCTGCGGCAGACCCGTACCCGCAAACCGTTCCCTGAATCACTTCCCCGTGACGAAAAACGGCTGCTGCCGGCAGCGTCATGCTGCCCGGAATGTGGTGGTGCGCTGAGTTACCTGGGTGAAGATGCCGCCGAACAGCTGGAGCTGATGCGCAGCGCCTTCCGGGTTATCCGGACAGTACGTGAAAAGCATGCCTGTACTCAGTGCGATGCCATCGTGCAGGCCCCCGCGCCTTCACGGCCCATCGAGCGGGGTATCGCAGGACCGGGGCTGCTGGCCCGCGTGCTGAGTTCAAAGTATGCAGAGCACACCCCGCTGTACCGCCAGTCTGAAATATACGGCCGCCAGGGTGTGGAGCTGAGCCGCTCACTGCTGTCGGGCTGGGTGGATGCGTGTTGCCGGCTACTGTCACCGCTGGAAGGGGCGCTTCAGGACTATGTGCTGACTGACGGTAAGCTCCATGCTGATGACACGCCTGTCCCGGTGCTGTTGCCAGGTAATAAGAAAACGAAGACCGGGCGGTTATGGACCTACGTTCGTGACGACCGTAACGCCGGGTCAGAGCTGGCGCCGGCAGTGTGGTTCGCTTACAGCCCGGACAGAAAAGGTATCCACCCGCAGAGCCATCTCGCTGGCTTCAGCGGTGTTCTGCAGGCGGATGCGTACGCCGGGTTCAACGAACTGTACCGCAATGGACAGATAACGGAAGCTGCCTGCTGGGCTCATGCCCGCCGCAAGATCCACGATGTGCACGTTCGCACCCCGTCAGCGCTGACGGAGGAAGCCCTGAAACGGATCGGTGAGTTATATGCCATCGAGGCGGAAATAAGGGGGATGCCGGCGAAGCGACGCCTTGCAGAACGTCAGCAAAAAGCTAAACCGCGGCTGAAATCCCTGGAAAGCTGGCTGCGTGAAAAGGTGAAAACGCTGTCGCGACACTCAGAACTGGCGAAAGCGTTCACGTACGTACTGAACCAGTGGCCGGCGCTGGCTTACTATACTGACGACGGCTGGGCCGAGGCAGATAACAACATAGCTGAGAATGCGCTACGGATGGTCAGCCTGGGCCGCAAAAACTACCTGTTCTTCGGTTCGGATCATGGAGGAGAGCGGGGAGCGCTGCTGTACAGCCTGATCGGGACATGCAAACTGAACGGAGTGGAGCCAGAAAGCTACCTCCGTTATGTCCTTGACGTCATTGCTGACTGGCCGATAAACCGGGTCAGCGAACTACTCCCCTGGCGCGTAGCACTGCCAACTGAATAACACATCCCCGTCAATACGGTTCTCGCTGCACGCTTACTTTTGTGCGGCCACAATAAGCAGAGATTGCAGGGCAGCTCTGTCAGAGTTTCGGATCGCCCTGTCGAGGATAGTTTCCTGTCCCTCGTCTGCCCAGGCTTCAACATGATAATTTGACCATACGTTACGTTCAGTCGAAGGCAGACGGTCATCGGGTTCAATGTGGAGTGTGGGGGTACACTCTATGTCTGAAAGATAGGGCTTTGCGACATCGCCATCCGTAATGCCGTTGACCCGTCCACCACAGTGATCAGCAATTACCCGCCCTATATCCAGCATGAAGGACTGGTGCGCCTCACGGGAGTCAAGTTCACCCAGCAGTTCAGGTTTAATAAGAAGACCGGTTACGATTTCAGCCAGTTCATTGGGTAATATTTGCTTTGTCATAATGCCTCACAAAATAGACAGATCAGTACAGAAGAGTGGAGGGAGAATGCCCGGACCAAAGAAAATCACATGACGTTCAGGTACGATTTCATCACCCGGAACTCATCAGGAGTGATTGGTTTCATACTGGATTTTTTGATGGCAGAGCCAGAACTAAATTGTATCCCTCCTTCGGCATCTTTTTCCCCACCATCGCGATAGTTAAGCTGAATCTCATCATACCTATGCGCTGCATTAACGCTGTTCGGGCAACGCAATATAAACGATACTGGATATTCAAGCTCACCGACGACCTCTGTAAATTCACAAAAGAAGTAATTCATCTTCTCGGCGAAAGCGGTTCGTTCAGCCTCCAGAAAATTGTGTAGACCTGTCCACCGGATGAAATCCTTGCTCACGACACAGGCAGCGCCTCCAAACCCGTCAGGCCTTTTTAAGTTACTGCATGTAAAAGCAATTTTGAACTCTATCAATTCGTTCCTGTCAAATGCAATAAGTGCCGCCTGAGCAAACAGCGCACCATGTTCAGAATTGAAATCACCGAGATCACTGTTAATAAGAAAACCTTCTGGGCATTTTTCCCCATCAAAATGCCAGTCTAGGTCTTCAGGAATATCTGCAACATTTCTGAATGGATGGTTCAGGACACAGTGACGTACAATAATCTCCATTTCTGACAGGCCGTTTGTGTTATCACATGAAATGAGTTTTTGAATAAAACTATCATCCGGTTCAAACAATTCATTCATTGCCTCAAGTAATATATCAGCTTGAGTAGGATTTGCTTCGATAAGGCAAGCACATTCTGAATAATAGTCAGCCATGATAAACCTCATATCTGTTTAGAAGATTACGATCGATTATGAATAAGACCATCATACTAAACCAAACCGGCTCATCAAGGGGGTATTTCCACCGGAAGCAATAATAATTAAGGTCAGATTCATAAATTCTGGATAATAATAACCACCCCCTTAAATGGTACAAAAAAACCCTTGAAAACAGTGAGAAATATTGGGCTTGCAAAATTTAGTTTTTCTGATTGAAGCTTTGTATTCTATCCAGTTTTATATATAAGAGATAATGGTAGCGCTGAAAAACAGACGTTAAACTCCATAATTGTAATAGTGCTAAGAACATAATCAATCTCGTCCAGCAATTCAGCCAGTGTGTAACACCAAATATAGTCCTTTCTGTATGAAGTTATCCAGAATGATGACCACCATTCCTTAATCAGCAGGTAAATATGATTAGTTGTAAGTCCTTGTCCATGGGTATCGTTTCGCCACTCTTCTAACCAGCGTTTATGTTGACCTGGAACACAGAAAGACAAGTAAAGCCTGGATTTTGCAACGTTAATTTCAAGTTGATATTTCAATAGGTTAGATTCTTTCTTTGTCAGGCGCTCCACCCTTTGATCATGAATCCGGTCACGGTGTTCGCGGCGCTGAAAAACCCTGTTCTGTAACTCCGGGAACATGGAAACTGCCAGAGACCAGGAAAGAGGGAGAATAAAACACTCTCCACGAGATTCAATCAGAATATCGATAGCACGCAGGTATTCAACTTTAGTTGCTTCGCCACGAACAAATGGATCGTAACTCGAATCAACCTTTCTCAAGTCATTCGAGCTAATTTGCGATTTACCTGTAAGTTCTTTAAAAAAGGCTTTGACGTAGGCCAGTTCTCCTGTTTTCCGTCCCAAAGCTCTGCGATTCTCCACAGAAGCAATAGAAGCCATTGCACATCGCTGGAAAGGGTTAATCGGGACAAGCGTGGAAGATATCATTAATTACCATCCTTAGAGAATAGGAAGCACATAAAGACATATTATCAGTAATTATTTCACTTGCTAGTACCTATTTATATAATAGTGCTTATGAATAATATTCAAAAACATTTAATATTTTTCGGAGTCAACTTCAAACATGAGAAAGCAACTTTTAGCACACCCATAAACCGGAAGCATATAAAAACAGTGAGCAAAGGGAGGGTTAAAGCAATTACTAAGCCTTACATGAAAGGCTTAGTAAAGGAAATCAGGGATATTACTTAGTGATACAGCTTTCAACTAGTGAAGCAATGAATTTTCTTTCTGCATAACATCCTTTCATTGATTGCGGATCAAAAACAATATTATCAGCTTCGACATAGCGTAGCCTGTGGTATACAGACAAACGCGCTTCATTCCTTTTATGCTCTTCAAGTACCGGGGTGTAATCATGATCGGTCATTCCTATAACAAAGAAAGCACAAATGACAGATAGTCCAATGATAAAGAAGGGAGCATGTTCCAGGAAAGAAGACATTGTTTTAGATACGTTTACGTCAAAAATATCAACAACAGCATTACTGAATAAGGTAATAATTATAAGTAAAAACATTACACCGATAACACAGGAAATCCGGAGGACCATTTTTGTGTTGTCAGGCTCAGCAGTAACTTCATCAGGTGGTGCAAAGACAGTAGAACGAGTCGTCTTCTGCATTTCCGAACCGGCATAACCTCCGCCTCCCAGAATAACAGAGTCTCCCGAAATGCCGCCCCCCAGTACTGAACCTGATCGTTCAGTAGTTGAAGTTTCCTTCAGATAAAGGGAGTGCAAAGGGATCCCGTCAGTTGGTGAATAATGAACTTTCATGATAGTCATAGTAAGGCTCCTGATTATTGATACTTTTATAGTACTGTGAGCCTGAGGACAATTTTTCCTTTAAAAGGGTGAAATCGCTATTTAACAATTTTTTTTACCGGGCACGAAAGGATAAAAACCGTAGTTGTCCTGCAAAAGCATCCAATTATGGAAAAACTATGAATGCAACATGTTGACGAGAAAATCTGATGGAAAAAGTTTACCTGTCTGGTATTGTCAGTAAAACCGGCAAAGGATTCAACTAACCAGGGGTGGTTTGTTGAATACGGAGCAGTAGCAGCCCCTTTGCCGGTTTGTCATCCTTTCATGCCTGCATCACTTTCCTTCCTGCTACCTGAAGACATCCACATACGATCTGCAATAAAGAAGCCCACATTTCGTTATGGGAGTGAACTACTTTTTTCACGAAAAGGGTCTCTCTGGGCGCACAATACGTGACACCGTCACTTTTAGATGTAAGTGATTTAATATCATTGGATATAGTCACAATGGTAAATGTCAATAGCGATAAAATAACAGAAATTGATTATAAAATTGATGCCTTTTAAATAAAACAAAGTTTCAATATATCGATATAAAAACCAACAAAAAGCATGAATTCAGGAATAACCAGAAGTGTGCTCATTTTTCCACCGGGCCAAGAGATGAATAACATCCTATTTACAGTTAGAATAATTACAGTTATTCCATGTGTTAATTTAATGTTATCACCCGAAGTGGGGGTAACCAGCTTCTAAATCAGTCAAAAAGTTACTTTTCTAGTGGTTTTTGTTCAGGTTGCGCTACGCGAAATCTGAAGAAAAACGGAGGGGTGAGTACGTCAGATTTCACGTAGCGCACGGCGACGAAAAGAAAATTTCGTATGATTTCTGGCCGGTTAATTGATCAAAATTGAAATCGCAGGATGAAGTACAACAGGGCTGAAGCCTTTTATGCCAGAAAAGTGCTGATAGTTATAATAGGGCCGAAGCCCTTACTGAAGCATTTTGGCGTTAACTGCAGCCCTTATCGGGCAAATGGGGTAGGGGGCCAGCCGGGGCAACCCATGATGCCCAACCATCCTTTCCATATCGTTCATTATAGTAACTTTCTTTGATCGCCTTACGCGCCAAATATGAAGCAGTATCCATACCAAATACCTCAATAGGAAATAGTTCATGCCCCCCAATATCCGTCAGACAAAAATCTGGGAAAACATCATTATTAGAAGCATCGTATCTCAGGGGTTTGATAAATGACCGCTCATGCTTATGAAGATAATTTAGCATGGTCAGCTCATAACTCGAGTCTGCCGGGATCCAGTTTTCATCAACATTCATCAATGCTATCTGAAGTGGTTTAAGATAGTATGTATCTTTCCCCTTAAATTTACCCAGATCACCTATAGCCATACAGATTACGTTACCTCCTGAACGCCAGTTTGCTATTTCAGAGCTGAATCTCTTCTCCAGTGATGCCCAATTCTCAGTATTCATCAGCACAACTGGAACACCTGAAAAAAACTTTATCGGAAGTCGTTTTGATGCATTCGAGTGTCTTTCAGGGTTATATTTAGATAGTACATTGAGGCAAATCAGACGCTCTTTATTCATCAGCGCCTCTGATGTCATTTTTATGTTTTTTGTCTCTTGAGGTGTCGAAGGATATGCACCTGCAAGTAAATGCATGGACAGCGGATGTGATGCGACTTTAATTTTTTCCGCAGAGTGGGTTATAAGGTTGAACACCTTGCCAGGATTACGTTTCCCGGCCATTTTCGGGTACCAACGATTCAGACCGCTGTCATCCCACAGGAACTGGAGAAGACCCAGCAATGACATGCTATTCTGAGAAACACCACCTGATTTATTCCTGTTATCTATCGGTACGATCGAGGTCGACTCCGAGTCAGATGAGGCTAATGCCACGTCTAACCTAATTCCGTAGCCTCCATCTTTAAGGTCTTTGACGACACCTTGTGTATAGCATTTTAGACCTGAATTGTCTTTATCAAGTGTAAAGAAAATACAGTCAGGTGAATGTTGACTACCTGTATTCGGGTACCGCGCCAGGAAATAAGTATCACCGCCTGAGTGATATTTTACGGCAAGTGATTTTTGTCCTTTTCCTTTACAGGCACAGCTTACCTTCGCTTCTACCGAAGCATGCGCCCGGGACAAAACGGCGTACCAACTCTTTTTAAATTCTTCTTTTGTCTGGAAGTCTCTTGAATACCTTTTACTGTCACCCCCATAAGATACAATCACATCATTAACAGTAGACATAAGCCCCCCTTAATTGATCTGAGCCGAGATGCGTTTTCATTCACCTCAGGTAATAATTTTCATATACATTGACACAATAGCATGTTGTTAATAAAGTAACCTATACTTTGAAAGTAACTTTTCAAAATCGTTGTGATTTCCCCCTCAAATCACATTTAATGATTATCATCCAGAGACAACCAATGATAAACATCCGGTCAACTAGATTAGCCATTTTTCCACTGGCTGTTATCCTTTTATATTCCCCACTAACTTCTATTGCCAAAACTTTCTCGGCGAAAGTAGTGCGAGTTATTGATGGTGATACAGTCCAGGCTTATGACGGTGCAACAAATACAAGAATACGGCTCTATGGGATTGATGCTCCTGAAAGTAAGCAAGCCTTCGGGCAGAAAGCAAAGCAAACAATGATTCAGTTAGTAGCAAACCAGGTTGTTAATATTCAGGACCATGGGCAGGACGTCTATGGTCGCTTGCTTGGCACAATCTATCTTAACAACAAGGATGTTAACGCCATCATGGTCGCAAACGGCATGGCCTGGGCATATCGGTATCAGGGGAGGTTAATTGTTCCTGAATATGGACCTCTTGAACAAAAGGCTCGAAATGAAGGGAAAGGTCTATGGTCTGATCCGCACTCTATTGAACCACGTCAATGGCGAAAAGCGAATAATTAAGTAAGGAATCACACTTCCACTTTCACAATATCGAGCATTCTACTCCTAAAAAGTAACTTTTTAACGTGCGCTATTATTTATAAACAACACTGTAAAAATGGGGGATTTATGGTCCAGATTCTTAATACAACAGGTTTAAACTATCATGTAGAGCAAACCATCGCTAATGCCGAAGAGCGCATTATTTTGATAAGCCCTTATCTGAAACTTAGCGCAAGAATTAAGGAGCTCATTGAAGACAAAAACCGTATGAAGGTTGATATTCGTATCATCTACGGTAAATCTGAACTTAACCCTAAAGACCATGAATGGCTTGTCAGTTTACCTTATGTTCGTTTGAGTTTTTGCCAGAACCTTCATGCTAAGTTTTATGCTAATGAAAATCAAAGCCTGATATGCAGCCTAAATCTATATGATTTTAGTCAAATCAACAATCATGAACTTGGGGTGTTAATTGTAAAGGATGATGACCGTGACGCTTTCAACGCTTCTATCACAGAGGCCCAGCGGTTAATCAGGATCAGTACAGAAAATATTCCATCACCAATATCATTACAATCGGGTAGATCTGAGTTGCAAAAAACTCATGAGCAGAAGAGTGAACATACAAGAACATCTCAAAAAAATGATGAAAAACATAGTATGTTAACAGATCCTATCTCAACCGAGTCAGATGAGAGAACAAGTAAAGAGGGGGATACAAACCCAGAACCCGCAAATAAACTAACCTCAACTAATTTAGCTAAACAACATAAAATGGGTTTATCTGAAATGTATGCGGAATTGATGAATTCAGGATACCTCATAGAGAAAGACGGAAAATATGAGTTAACGCCTTTAGGTATTTCCATCGGAGGCGAGAGTAAACCCAATCGTTATAAAAAAGGTGAGTTTTATTTTTTATGGCCTTCTGATATTTCTCTTTAACAGAGTTAACTTTTAAATTGCAGGGTGGTTTTTTTAATCACCCCTTTAACATTTATATGCAGCCTGAAATTTCTTAAGCAGTATCCTTTTGCAATCAAAAAATGTATTCAAATAGCATTGATTGTTTGCTTGATGACCTTTACAATTACAACATCTTATTCACTTCATACAACGATAGAATCATAACCGGATAAAAATTTCCCGAGATGATTTTTTTCAAGATGGTGAATTTACCAACAGGGCAGTATCAAGACCAAGGAACATACATTCAGCATGAGATAGACTCATTTTTAAGACTTTTCTCGATTGAGAGAATTGAACTTCCTAAACCACTTGCTGAATTTCTTTAATTAATTTAATGTTCTTATGTAATTGCATAACAATGTGCATAAAGAGGTAACTATGAGCGAGACATTACAGGTTCTCAATAACATCCGTACACTTCGCGCTCAGGCACGTGAGCTACCATTAGAAGTGCTTGAAGAAGTATTAGAAAAGTTCACTATTGTCGTCGCTGAACGCAGTGAAGAAGAAAAGGCGGCCGAAGCGGCTAACCGTGAGCGTTTAGAAAAACTCTCTCATTACCGGGAAATGATGATCGCTGATGGTATAAATCCGAGCGAACTTATGGACGCGGCCGTCAACATTAAAGTACGCAAAATGATCCTACCCGCGAATAGTGGACACGCGACTAAGTGAGTAAACTCCCAGACAGAGGTATCTCACATGACTAAATCAGCAACCGTAAGTAAGAAACCACGTAAACAGCATTCGCCTGAATTCCGCAGCGAAGCCCTGAAGCTTGCGGAGCGCATCGGCGTTGCCGCTGCCGCCCGGGAACTCAGCCTTTACGAGTCTCAGCTATATACCTGGCGCAGCAAATTACAGCAGCAGAAAACGTCTTCCGAACGGGAAAATGAGCTGGCCGCTGAAAATGCCCGCCTGAAGCGCCAGCTGGCAGAGCGTGACGAGGAGCTGGCTATCCTCCAAAAGGCCGCGACATACTTCGCAAAGCGCCTGAAATGAAGTATGTCTTCATCGAAAAACATCAGGCTGAGTTCAGCATTAAAGCCATGTGTCGGGTGCTGCGCGTGGCCCGCAGCGGCTGGTATGCCTGGCGTATCCGTCGCCTGCAGCTAAGCCCGCGTCAACAATTTCGCCGGCAATGTGACAAAGCGGTCAGTCAGGCCTTTCATCAGGCGAAACAGCGCTACGGCGCACCGCGCATTACTGATGAGCTGCGCGAACAGGGGGTGAAATACAACATCAAAACGGTAGCGGCCAGCCTGAAGCGGCAGGGGCTAAGGGCCAAAGCCGCGCGTAAGTTCAGTCCGGTGAGTTATAAGCCCCATAATCTGCCGGTATTCGATAATCTGCTGAATCAGGATTTCACCGCCAGCGCACCGAATCAGAAGTGGGTGCAGGACATCACCTACATTCGCACCGATGAGGGCTGGCTGTATCTTGCCGTGGTGATTGACCTGTGGTCCCGCGCGGTTATTGGCTGGTCGATGTCATCCCGAATGACGGCCCGGCTGGTATGCGATGCCCTGCAAATGGCGCTGTGGCGGCGTAAGCGGCCAAAAGGGGTTATAGCCCACAGCGACCGGGGTGGTCAGTACTGCTCAGCAGATTATCAGGCCCTGTTGAAGCAGCACGACCTTCGGGGCAGCATGAGTGCAAAAGGCTGCTGCTATGACAATGCCTGCGCGGAAAGCTTTTTCCACACGCTGAAGGTAGAGTGCATCCACGGTGAGCGTCTAATCAGTCGCGATGATATGCGTACGATGGTATTTAATTACATTGAGTGCGATTACAATCGCTGGCGTCGTCACAGTGCCTGTGGCGGCCTCAGCCCGGAACAATTTGAAAATCAGAATCTCGCTTAGGCGCGTGTCCATATTACGAGGAGAGGATCAAAAAACGTGAACCACGTCCTGCGAAATATGCTTACGTAGACGATGCCGGTGAGCAAAAAACCTGGACAGGTCAGGGACGTACTCCGGCACCAATTAAAGCTCAGCTGGATGCAGGAAAAACTCTCGAAGATTTCCTGATCTAAAACAAAATTTCTTTATTTTATTAACCACCTTACCAAGGTGGTTTTTTTTATCATCTTCATGCATTATCGTGGTTGGTCCGGCCGCAGAGAGATTACTATGTTAAACGATCATATTGAGACAGTTATGGATTTGTTTAACGGATCCAGACATCTAATCATTGCTGGAATTGTTCTAATTTATCTGGTGTTGATATGCCGTATAGTCAGTCATTATGAGGTTTATGCGGTAATGAACCGTAGACAGACATCATCCAGAGCTGGTAAGTATGAAGATGAGGACTCGGATTTAGCTAACCTTCTCATAAGCAAGAGTAAGGTTTCTCTGTGTTTAGACGTCATTACATTAGTATTGAGGCTTTGTTGAATAAATCAGATTTCGGGTAAGTCTCCCCCGTAGCGGGTTGTGTTTTCAGGGGCTTTGTTGAATAAATAAGATTTCGTGCGAACGACCCTGTAGCTGGCTGGATTTTCAGGCAATACGCACGCTTTCTGGCATCCCGGCCTTTGTCATCCTGTTCAACGCTCGCACCATGGCCATAGCTTCCGCTACCTGACCATCGTAGTCACGCAGCGTCAGTGAATCTCCCAACAACTGCTTCATTCTGTACATTGCCGTTTCCGCTATCGAGCGACGGTTATATTCCGTTGTCCATTTCCACCGTGCATTGCTTCCGCTCAGCCGCTGATTAGCAACGGCACGGTTGCGGTCTGCGTACTCACCGGGCCAGTAACCTGCTCCTTTTCGGGGAGGAATAAGCGCGCTGATTTTTTTGCGGCGCAGTTCATCGTGACAGAGCCGGGTATCGTAAGCCCCGTCTGCCGCGGCTGCCCTGATTTTTCTGTGAGTCTGCCGGATAAGGCCCGGGAAGGCTTCTGAGTCCGTGACGTTATTCAGCGACAGGTCTGCACAGACAACTTCATGTGTGTTGCTGTCAACAGCAAGATGCAACTTTCGCCAGATACGACGGCGCTCTTTGCCGTGCTTTCTGACTTTCCATTCGCCTTCACCAAAGACCTTCAGCCCGGTGGAATCAATCACCAGGTGTGCGATTTCACCCCGGGTGGACGTTTTGAAACTGACATTAACCGACTTTGCCCGCTTACTGACACTGGTGTAATCCGGGCAGCGCAACGGAACGTTCATCAGGGCAAAAATGGAATCAATAAAACCCTGCGCAGCCCGCAGGGTCAGCCGGAATACGCGTTTAATCACCAGAACGGTGGTGATGGCGAGATCAGAATAGCGCTGGGGCCTTCCTCGTGATGAAGGCGTTGCCGACTCATACCAGGCCTGAATCGCCTCATCATCCAGCCAGAAAGTGAGGGAGCCACGGTTGATGAGAGCTTTGTTGTAGGTGGACCAGTTGGTGATTCTGAACTTTTGCTTTGCCACGGAATGGTCTGTGTTGTCGGGAGGATGCGTGATCTGATCCTTCAACTCAGCAAAAGTTCGATTTATTCAACAAAGCCATGGCATTGATGAAAGTAGTAGAAAAAACTTGGAATCTTTGAAGATGTGTCCCTACCTCAGGGGGCTGGAAATATAGGGGCAAATCCAATGACGGGAAGAGGCATTAACACAGTACGTATCGGCGATGAAGTGAAGCACATCACCGAGCTCGATGCACTAACACTCATGCATGAATGGTCAAAACTTACAAAAGAAAATGCAGACCTGTATGACTATAACCGTCAGGTTAATCGGGGGTGGCGCGGCTTTATTCTTCGCCTGATGGGTATCCATTTGCCTGAAAAAAACCGTGTTTGTCTTTATGGCATTAATGCCAGAAAAGAATCCATCTATCCCGACTGAAGCCGTGCCGGCAGTGATAGTGAGCAGGCCATTGCAGAAGAATAGCCATAACTTGACATTAAGTGTATGATATTTAAGATAAAACTAATTATCGACACTTTGAGATGTGTAGCATTTGCTATACGTTCGTGTTGTGTTATTCTTGTATACCAATTGCTATACAGGAGAGGTGTGTATGAAATCAGATGTTCAACTCAACCTAAGAGCTAAAGAGTCCCAGAGAGCACTCATCGATGCCGCTGCAGAGATCCTTCATAAATCGCGAACCGACTTTATCCTGGAGATGGCCTGCAAGGCTGCGGAGAATGTGATCCTTGATCGCCGTGTTTTCAATTTTAACGACGAACAGTATGCAGAGTTCATCGATATGCTCGATGCACCAGTCGAGGATGATTCCGCCATTAATAAACTACTGGCAAGGAAACCTCAGTGGGACGTATAACCGCGCCCGAGCCGTTATCCAGCGCTCATCAGCTGGCTGAGTTCGTCAGTGGAGAGACAGTCCTCGATGAATGGCTAAAACAGAGAGGTTTAAAAAATCAAGCTCTTGGCGCTGCCCGAACGTTCGTTGTTTGCAAGAAGGGTACGAAGAAAGTAGCTGGTTTTTACTCTTTGGCCACCGGTAGCGTTAACCATACGGAAGCTACAGGCAGTCTTCGGCGTAACATGCCAGATCCTATACCGGTGATTATACTCGCTCGCCTGGCGGTAGATGTCTCATTGCACGGAAAAGGGGTTGGTGCCGATTTACTCCACGATGCAGTTCTACGGTGTTATCGCGTAGCTGAGAACATTGGCGTTCGTGCGATAATGGTTCATGCGCTTA
Source organism: Klebsiella sp. K4 (assembly GCF_014596785.2). NCBI lineage: Bacteria > Pseudomonadati > Pseudomonadota > Gammaproteobacteria > Enterobacterales > Enterobacteriaceae > Klebsiella > Klebsiella sp. K4. The sequence goes on along the minus strand of NZ_CP115022.1, from coordinate 102,555 downwards.
CTGAAGAAGCCAAAGGTTTCTATGCTCACCATGGATTTAAGGCATCACAAACTCATGAGAGGACTCTGTTTCTAAAGCTTCCATGACTGGTTGCTGGAGTGGGAAAGTAGCAGGCCACTGCCTCAAAATATTGATTTTTATGTCTTTTATTATTAGATTTAACATAATCTTTATTATGCGCACCTGTATTGTAGGGGCTCAATAGTAATGTCCGCCTGTGGCTCAATTCAGATGTCCGCGTTATGGTAAGCTTCACTGGTCCGTTTAAACTACCGGGAGGCATATCATGAGCGCAGAAAGCTCAGGAGTGTTTACTTTGAAAGAGATCAACCGGGTTAAGATTATACAGGACGTCATCGAACGCCGCATCACAACGCGTCGTGCGGCCGAGCACCTTGGTATCAGCGACAGACAATGCCGCCGTCTTCTTGCTCGTTACCGTGAAGGCGGTCCGCTTGGTATGGCCAGCAGACGATGTGGCATGCGTGGTAACCGTCAGTTGCCTCCCGGGCTCGCAGACGAGGCTCTGGAACTGATCAAGACGCGTTATGCTGATTTCGGTCCAACTCTCGCGCGTGAAAAGCTCGAAGAGCTCCACGGACTGTTTCTTGGCAAAGAAACAGTCCGGCGCATCATGGTCCGGGCTGGTTTATGGATCCCCCGTAAACAACGCGCCGCAAGGATCCCTCAACCACGGTACCGGCGTCCTTGCACTGGTGAACTGATACAGATTGACGGCTGTGATCATGACTGGTTTGAAGGCCGTGGCCCGGCCTGCACAGCGCTGGTCTACGTTGATGATGCAACCAGCAAACTGATGGAACTGTTGTTTGTTAAATCGGAGTCCACGTTTTCTTACTTTGAAGCCACGCGGCGCTATATTGATAAGCATGGTAAACCGCTGGCACTGTACAGCGATAAAGCTGGTGTTTTTCGTGTTAACAATAAACACGCCACAGGCGGAGACGGACATACTCAGTTTGGGCGAGCCATGCATGAACTGAACATCCAGACTATCTGTGCAGAAACCAGCCCCGCCAAAGGGCGTGTAGAACGTGCTCACCTGACTTTACAGGATCGTCTGGTAAAAGAACTGCGGTTACAGGGCATTTGCTCAATGGAGGCTGCAAATGACTTCGCTGAGGCCTATATGGCTGACTATAACCGCCGTTTTGGCAAAGTACCGCGACATGATTTTGACGTACACCGTGCTGTAGAACATGATGAAGACTTGGAGCTTATTTTCACTGTTCGTGAAAAACGTAAAGTCTCAAAATCGTTGACGATACAATATGATAAAATGTTGTACCTGATTGAAGACAGCGAGCTGAGTCGCCGTGCAATAGGTAAATATATCGATGTGTATCACTATCCTGATGGCAGAAAAGAGCTGCGCCTGAACGGTACGTTACTTCCCTACTCTACTTACGACCGACTGTCAGAAATCGACCAGGGCGCGATTGTCGATAACAAGCGTCTTGGCCGAACCCTGGAGTTTATCAGTCTGGTGCAGAGCAAGCGGGATAACACGCGCTCTCAGTCAATTCCCGCTGGTGATGGCCCTTCCCGACGACGGCCAAAGCAGGAAGGGAAGAAATCCCAGCGCTCACTGGATAATGATGACATGCTCGAAGCACTCAAACAGCTTCAGTCACGTTCAGAGGATATTTTTGGTAAAAGAGCCCGCTGATGGTACTCACTGACCGGACGGTTGTTGCTCACCAGTTGATATTGTCCGGCCAGACCCATGATGTATTATTCATTTCGTTCAGCATCTTTATGTCCTGCTTTTCACGGGCATACTTACCCCATAATGAATCAAAAGAGCGAACAATACTGATTAACTGCTTTTTTCTTTGCTCCGGAGATAAGCTGATAAAATAGCAGCACCTGCTGTCAATATTATCCTCAATGAAATTAAAATCAGAGTCTGATGCATATTTTGCTGTTTGCATAATATCATTCGACGTTGTTCGGTCAGACTCTGTTAATGCTGATTCTATCAGGTATTCAAAGGCATACATGACAGACAGCTGGTTTTTGTCTGTCTGAATATAACCCATTGAGTTTCTGAGTATTGAGGACTGAACCAGGACCAGAGGCCATAAAATCTCAACACCATAAAGCTTATATGTATCATGTTGATCATACTGATGTTGCTCAACACGACGATTACCTTCCCGCGCTTTACGAATATCATAGGCAAGGGATAACATAAATCCGTCTTTAACTTTAATCAGTGGGCTTTCATCCACGATGTAATGAACGAGTTCGTGCAATTCATTCAGGGCTTCTGAATCTCCCCACAGTATAAAACCTGCATTGTTCGGCGTTAACTCGTATCGAAGCATGAGATCAATCATCCTGTTGTTTCAGTCGAAGGAAAGTCTATCAGCAAAGAGAATCTGAGATCAAAGTGGACATTTTAATTGAGCCGGATAAAGGACATTTCAATTGAGCTTTGACATGTATTGTCAGCACAAAGCGTTATTGTCGTCTCAGCACAATTCACACGCGTCGTGTACGCTAAGCCTTCATTTTGCTCAGCACAGGACCGCGATCTTATGTTGGTGACTATGACAGACAAAGAACTTTACCGGCTTGGCATCATTCAGCGAGTATTTGACCGGGCTTTGCTTCAGCGCGACGCTGCAGATATTCTTGAACTCAGTGTTCGTCAGGTGCAGCGTCTTGTGCGCCTGTACCGGACAGATGGCGCAACCGCGTTTGCATCTTCCCGCCGTGGACGTCCTGCAAACAACCGGATCGATGAAGAAACACGCTGTAAAGCCCTGGATTTGATCCGGTGCCACTATTCAGATTTTGGCCCAACGCTCGCAACCGAAAAACTGGCTGAACGCCATCATATTCATCTCTCTGTTGAAACCGTCCGTAACTGGATGACAGCCGACGGTCTCTGGCGTCCTCATTCCCGCCGGCGAACCCGGGTTTACCAGCCACGCTATCGTCGCGACTGTCTCGGCGAACTGGTTCAGATCGATGGCTCTCACCATGACTGGTTCGAAGGCAGAGCCCCAAAATGCTGTCTTCTGGTCTTCATGGATGATGCCACCGGTCGCCTGATGCACCTGCGATTCTGTGATTCAGAAAACGCGTTTGACTACATGATGGCTACCCGGCAATACATTGATAAACATGGTAAACCTGTCGCATTTTACAGCGACAAGCATGCGGTGTTCAGGGTCAGCGGACCGGAAAGCCGACGTACCGGCACAACCCAGTTCGGACGGGCTCTCCGGGAACTGGCGATCGAATTGATTTGTGCCAACAGCAGCCAGGCAAAAGGTCGCGAGGAACGGGTAAATAAAACGCTCCAGGATCGCCTGATTAAAGAGATGCGCCTGCAGAACATCAGCTCGGTTGCTGAAGCCAATCAGTGGATTGAACATTTCATGTCCGATTTTAACCGTCGTTTCTCCCGGCCGGCAAAATACCCTAAAGATCTGCACCGTCCGGTCACACAGAGTCCACTGGAGCTGAATGATATCTTCGCCTGGCAGGAGCTGCGGACCTTATCGAAATCACTGACTTTTCAGTATGATAAAGTGATGTATATCATTGAACCCACTGAACAAAATTCGCGCATAGCAGGTGAAAAAATTACCGTTTATGATTACCCTGACGGAAGCATTGCTTTCCGGCATCTGCACCGGCCACTGGGCTATAAGATTTTCGATAAACTCGCCTGCGTTGATCAGGGTGCGGTTGTTGACAACAAACGACTGGGTGCCGTTTTGAAACTGGCGCAGCAGAAACAGGACGAGCTGGAGGCTGAAGGAAAGCGAATGCGCAGCAAAAAAATGCCCCGCAGGCGTGCCCAGGAGCGCGTACTGGAAGAGCTAAGGGCGATCAATCCGGTGCTGGCCAGCCCGCAGGATTTTGTCCCCAGCCTGAAGCGATGAGCCCTTCCCTCACCTGCAGATCTGACACGGCTGAATGATGAGAGAAAAATGGACGACAAAAAACCAGTGCTTCTGACATTACATGAAGCGTTGCGCCTGGATTTGATTGAGGCCTATGTGGCGCGGGAAATTACGCTGGCAGAAGTGGCGGAATCCATGGAGCTCACCCGTCGTCAGTGCTCCCGCCTGATTAAACGCTATCGTGAGCTGGGGCCAGCTGGTCTGGTCAGCCGGCGCCGTGATTACGAATAACCATGAGACAGCTGAGAACTTACGTCCGAACAACCCTATCCCTTCAAGTATTGTGCTGCGCCGAAAATACATTACCCCGCAGGATGCTTGCATCAACCGCAGCAACATTGGTCTTGCCGCAAAATGCCATCGATAAATCGAATTCATTACGAATAATATTAAGCGCCATCGTTACACCCTCTTCCCCAAGCGCCCCTAATCCATACAGCATGCTGCGCCCGATATAAGTCCCTTTCGCTCCCAGCGCAATTGCCTTCAGCACGTCCTGCCCGGAACGAATACCGCCATCAAAATGCACTTCAATCCGATCGCCTACTGCCGAGACTATCTCCGGTAACAGAGTAATCGATGACGACACGCCATCCAGTTGACGCCCGCCGTGATTGGAGACAATCAAGGCATCTGCCCCCGCCGCTACCGCCAGTCGCGCATCTTCTACATCCATAATACCTTTAACGATCAGCTTGCCGCCCCATCGCTGTTTAATCCACTCAATATCCTGCCAGGAAAGACGCGGGTCGAACTGCTGGGCTGTCCACTCAACCATCGCATCGATATTATCAACGCCGCTTGCGTGGCCGATGATATTGCCAAAGTTACGGTTACGCGTGGCGAGCATATTACGACACCAGCGCGGTTTGACAGCGATGTCCAAAAGGTTGCGCAGCGTCATTTTAGGTGGCGTAGACAGGCCATTTTTGATGTCTTTATGGCGCTGGCCAAACACCTGCAAGTCCATAGTGACAACCAGCGCTCCGCAGTTCACGGCTTTTGCACGATCGATAAGATTCTCGACAAAGTGGCGATCACGCATGACATAAAGCTGGAACCAAAATGGATGATAATCCGTTGCCTGCGCCACCGTTTCCATCGAGCAAATACTCATGGTTGATAGTGTAAAGGGAATGCCAAACCGTTTCGCCGCACGCGCAGCAAGGATCTCGCCGTCGGGATGAATCATGCCGGTTAAACCGGTGGGCGCAATTGCCATTGGCATCGTCACGGCCTGCCCGAGCATCACTGTGGCGGTGCTGCGCCCGGCGATATCGACTGCCACGCGCTGGCGAAACTCCAGGCGGCGCAAATCCGCTTCGTTGGCACGATAGCTGTATTCAGTCCAGGAGCCTGCATCCACATAATCGTAAAACATTTTCGGCACGCGCTTACGCGCAAGTTGCCGTAACTCTTCAATACAGGTAATAGTCACACCGGTTATCCAGTAAAAGTGGCTAAATACTATCATCTTAGCCACTGGTATAATGAAACGAGCCGCTGGGGAAATTACGATTTAACGTAGTCGGTATAAGCGTTCTGCAATGCGATGTGGTCGGCAATATATTTAGCGTCATGCCATACGCCATATATAAATGATGACGCACGGTTTACCAGATTCGGCAGGCCGAGGAAATAAATGCCGCGTTCAGCAGAAATACCGCGTTTATGAAACGGCAGGCCTTTTTCATCGAATGCATCAACCTGTAACCAACTGAAATCAAATTTAAAGCCCGTCGCCCAAATAATCGAGGTAATGCCCGCTTCGGCAATATCTAATTGCGTCAGCGGATGGAGCAGACATTCCGGATCCGGCAGTAGCTCCCACGCCTGCGGCTCCGGTGGCAGATCCAGCCCGTTGCGTTCAATGTAAGCATCGGCGTCGCGCAGCACGTCAAAGTAGGCTTTATCGCCTTCAGCGATATTCTCCGCGAGCCCCTCGGCAAAACTCAGCACGCCGTTATCCCAGCTTTTCGTAATGCCCACCAGCGTAATGCCCATATGCGCCAGACGCCGGAAATCCACGGTTTTGCCACCTTCATAGCCGCTTACCGCAAATGCCACATGCTCTTTCTTCGGCTTGATTTTGACTTCATCCCACAGACCAAGCGCGCCGAGCCACCAGCAATAATCTCTGTTGCGGTAAGCGCGTGGCGGACGGTAATGTTCGCCGACCGACAGATAAACCTCACGGCCCGACTTACGTAGCTCTTCCGCAATTTGCGTGCCTGAAGCTCCTGCTCCTACCACCAATACGCCGCCCGCAGGCAGCTGCTGCGGATTTTTATAGGCTGAGGAGTGAATTTGCTGCAATCCTGTGGTTTCCGGCACGATTTGCGGAAAGGAGGGCTTCTGGAACGGGCCGGTAGCGGCCACTACATTGTCGGCCTCAAATTCGCCGGCTGAGGTCACTACTTTGAATCCGCTACGTCCGAGCAACCGCACAACTTGATGCACTTCGACCCCGGTGCGCACTGGCGCATCAAGCATCTTCGCATAGTCTTCAAAATACTGTGCCATGCGCTCTTTCGGCGGGAAGGCTTCCTGAGAGATATTATCGAATTTTAGCGACGGGAAGCGATCATGCCAGGCTGGCCCGTTCGCCACAAGCGAATCCCAGCGCTCGGAGCGCCAGCGCTCAGCGATGCGGCTGCGTTCCAGGACGACGTGAGGCACGCCCATCTGCGCCAGATGTTCACTCATAGCAATACCGGCCTGACCCGCGCCGACAATCACAGTATTAATCTTTTCGACTGACATATTGAACCCCTGGATATAAGCGACCCTCGATATTTTCATCGCTAAGCGTAATCGGGTGTCGTATTAATGATAATCAGGCTGTTAAAATGCAGCGCTTCGGAAAATCCAAAGCGCATTGCATCACTATTTATTAATGTCTGGCTTCGACGTTTAAAACTTTCCCGAGGCCTAAAAACTTATTGGCGATAATTAACATCGTTGCTGTCACGACAATATATATAACCGACAGGGCCGCGAGTGTCGGGTCTGCAAATTCACGTACATAGTTATACATTGCCACTGGTAACGTCTGTGTTGCCTGTGTGGTAATAAACAGCGAGGCAGTAAATTCGTTAAAAGAGAGGATCGCGGCAAAAAGCCATCCGCCAAACAGGCCTGGTAAAATCAGCGGCACGGTGATTGTCCACACTACCCGCAGCGGCGAGGCACCGAGACTAGCCGCCGCCAGCTCAATGCGCTGCTCGAGATTTTTCAGCGACACATAGACGCTGCGCAACACAAACGGCAGCACCAGTACGATATGGCAGAAAATTACCAGCGGGTAACCGCGCCCGAGGTTGAGCTGTGATACCAGCATCAGCATACCCAACCCAATGGTGAAGTGCGGAATGAACAGCGGTGAAAGCAGGATCCCTTCCAGAATCTGCTTACACGGAAACGAATAGCGCTCAATGGCAATTGCCAGTGTGGCGCCGATGATAACTGCCAGCGATGACGCCCATGCGGTGACAATCAGCCCTGACGAGAAACCGTGACGGAAATCATCGTAGCTCACCGCGCGTTCAAACCAGCGCAGCGACCAGCCTTTCGGAGGAAAGAACAGCACTGATGTGCTGCTGAACGAGGAGATAAACACCACGATGGTCGGTAGCATTACAAAAATCAGTATAGCAGCGACCAGCAGGCGGCCCGCCAGCGTCACCAGTTTATCGTTCATCGAACGGGTCATCTTAATGCCCTCCCATCGCGTGCAGGAATCGGGTCATGCGTTTCAGCGCCATCAACAACAGAATGGTCAGGATCAAACCGGCAATACTCAGCGCAGCGGCAAACGGGAAGTTCATCGACGAAAAACCAAGCTGATAGACCATTGTCGCCACGGTGCTCACGCGTCCACCGCCAATCAGTTGCGGCGTGGCGAAGGCGCTGAAGGTCCAGGCGAACGCGGTGGTCAGACTGGAGACGATACCGGGGATGGAGAGTGGTATTGTCACTGTCAGCAGGGCGCGGATCGGGCCTGCGCCAAGGCTGGTGGCAGCTTTTTCATAATCAGGACTGATATGTGACAGCGCGGTCGCCAGCATCAGAACCATGATCGGCATAGTGACGTGCACCAGTGCCACAACCACGCCAGTTTGCGTAAACATAAACTGAATGGGTTTTGATATGACTCCCAGCGCCAGCAGCAGGCTGTTCAGAAAGCCACTGTTGCCCAGTACGATAATCCATGAGTAGGTACGCACTACTTCGCCGAGAAACAGCGGCGTAATCGCGATTATCAGAATCGCGGATTTGATCCACACGGTGCGGGTTCGCACCAGCGCATAAGCCAGCGGATAACTCATCAGCAGGCCAAAGACAGCAGTTTTGGCGCTCAGCCAGACGGTGTTGATAAAGGCATCGGCATAGATGGATTTAAACAGGCCGTTGAAGTTCGCCAGGGTGAATCCGCCCACGTCGAGCGAACCGGGAATATAGGCGCGTACGCTGAACTGCATTACCGCGCACATGGCGACAACCAGTCCGAACGCGGTCAGCGTGGCGGGAATAATAAACCAGGGTAAAAATGTCGGTTTTCTCGTCATAGACGTTGCTGCCTGAATAATGTGTTGCCAGTAGTAACGGAGCGGCCCGAGAGTCGCCCGATAAATCAATGAGACATGATGTTTTCAGAGAACCACTGACGCCACTCGGCGGTTTTCTCGGCGCGTAGTTTCGGATCAGTATTGATGGTGGCGTTCCACTGCTCAGGCGTAGTCAGCATACCCGGCAGTTTCGCCAGTTCTGGATCGATATGCGCGTTGGTCACAGTCGGGCTGCCTCGATAGATCTTCGCCACCTGCTCCTGAATTTCAGGTTTCAGGGCAATATTCATAAACTTGTAAGCGAGCTCGCTATGTTTGGTGCCTTTGTTGATGCCGATTGTATCGACGCCCAAAATCGCGCCCTCTTTCGGCATCGCCAGTTTGATGTTCACCCCTTCGGAAATCATGTTATAGGCGTTCATCGACAGCATGACCTGCACGGGCGTTTCGCCAGTGGAGATCAGCTGCTGGCTGTTAGCGTCATCGGTATAGAAAGATTTGATGTTGGGGATAAGCGCTTTCAGCTTCGCCTGACCCTGCTCCCAGTGCGCCGCATCGGTGCCGGAGAGCTTGGCGGAAACTGCGATAATATGGCTCGGATCCCAGTCTGGCAGCGCCAGCGTGCCTTTTAGCTCTGGTTTCCACAGATCATTCCAGCTCTCAAACGTTTCGCCCTTCGGCACCATGTCAGGACGGTAGCCGATGGTGTAAACATAGCCCCACACGCCGAGGTGAAAAGGGCTGACTTTCGCCTGCTGCACCAGATTCGTCGCGTTCGGGATTTTGCTCATATCGAGTTTTTCAAACAGGCCGCTATTGGCATACAGATAGCCCACATGCGCCGTGGTAAAGGTCACGTCCGTCTCCGGCGAGCCGCCCGCCAGTTTGGCTTTGTTCAGACGGTCGATGGTGCCGCCCGTAACAAACTGCACTTCCACGCCGGTTTCTTTGGTGAACTCTTTGGCGATAGTTTCGTCAATCAAATCCCTGAAGCTGCCGCCCCAGGTGCTGACAATCAGCTTGTCAGCGGCCATTGCATTACCTGCGCACAGCACGCTCGTGGTCAACAACGTTAAGGCACAAATCTTACGCAACATATTCTCGTCCCCAATGCATGAAATGGCTGTTGTAGCAATCTGAAATCCGGCGCGCCAAAAACGGTGCAAACGGTATTCCCTGGTGTGAAATCGATAATGCCGCTGCGAGCAGATTCGGTAAAACAGCCTTTTCCTCGCCGTTGCATCAGGATTTCTGACGCTAAAAAAGCGCGGCGTTGCGACGGATTTTCTTAACCAATGGTAAGGACAATAAAAGCTGCGGCTCAGGCAGGTGAATATGCTGTGATTTGGCTTTTGGCATGATAAATGCAGGATAACTGCCACTATTAGAATGACTGGCGCGACACGATCGCGCCAGCACTCCCAGGAGAACCTGCATGCTCAGTCGCATCACCCAGCGTCAGCTGGAATATTTTGTCGCATCCGGTGAAGCTGGCAGCATTATTGGCGCGTCGGAACGTATTCATGTTTCATCGCCGTCAATCTCTGCCGCCATCACCCACATCGAATCTGAACTGGGCGTACAGCTATTTGTGCGCCACCATGCTCAGGGCGTGTCGCTGACCTCTATCGGTCATCAAGTGTTAAAAGAGGCGAAGCTGATTCTGGAACAGATGTCGAATCTCTATACCATTGCATCGGAATCGCTGAACAATGTGCGTGGCCCGTTGCGTGTGGGCTGTCTGGATACCCTGGCACCCATGTTGACGCCAGAACTTGTTTTTGGTTTTGGCCGTGCTTTTCCGGGCGTGCGGATCACGCTGGTGGAGGGCAACCATGAACAGTTGCTGAAACAGCTGCGGTCCGCTGATATCGATATCGCCCTGACCTACGATCTAGTGCCAGCCAATGATATCGCCTTCACATCGCTGGCGCAGTTGCCGCCGTATGTGATGGTGGGCGAACATCATCCGCTCGCGACACAATCGGCAGTGACGATTGAGGATCTGGTAGCGATGCCCATGGTTCTGCTGGATATGCCATGGAGCCGTGAATATTTCCTTGGCCTGTTTAGCGAGGCGGGCGTCGCGCCGAATGTTGTCATGCGCTCCAGCAATATGGAAGTGGTGCGTGCGATGGTGGCTAACGGCGTGGGATTTGGCATCGCCAACGTACGGCCGAAAGCGCATTTCTCCCAGGACGGAAAACGCCTGATTCGCGTGCGGCTGGCCGGGGTGAATAAGCCAATGCAACTCGGTTATGCCACCGTCGCCAACACACAGCACTCCATGGTGGTTAACGCCTTCGCCGAACGCTGCCGTATGTTTATCTCAGACCAGTATATTCCTGGCATGGCGGCGCCGAGCTATTTCGATCCGCAGGTGGTGCGGGTGGCGTGACGGCAGACAGTTTAATAGCCACGCTCCGGGAACACCTGATTAGTCACCGGTTCGCCGCGCGCGGCGCGCTGGATGTTTTCAGCGACCTGCCGCGCGGCGCTGGTGGGAATGGCGACCGAGGCCAGATGCGGCGTGATCAGCACATTGTCCATCTGCCACAGCGGGTCGTGCGGCGGCAGCGGTTCGCGATCGAATACATCCAGCGTGGCTTCAGCAATCTGCCCTGAACGCAGCGCGTCCGTCAGCGCCGCCTGATCGACAATCGCGCCGCGCGATACATTGATGAACGCCGCGCCCTGAGGCAGGCGCGCCAGCCGTTCCGCGCTGAGCAAGCTGGTCGTGTGCGGCGTCAGAGGCAGCATCACCACCAGAATGTCGCTCTGGCTGAGAAAATCATCCAGTGAGGCCAGCCCGCAGCTGCATCGAATACCTGCAATCTCTTTTTTCGAACGCGACCAGCCGCGCACATCGAAGCCCTGACGCGCCAGTTCACGCGCCGCATACGCGCCTAACTCCCCTAACCCCAGCACGCCGACGCGGATGCCGGCAGGTGCGCGCGGATGCAGATAGCGCCAGCGTCGTTCACGCTGCGCGCGCTCAAAAGCCGGGATGTCGCGTGCGTAACGCAGCACAGCAAAAAGCACATAGCTGGCCATCATGCGCGCCATATCCGGATCGGACAGACGAATAATGGGAATATCCGGCAGGTCGTCGCGCCCGACCAGCGAATCGACGCCCGCGCCAAGATTGACCAACAGCCTGAGATTGCGGTACGGCGCAAAGAAGCCGCGCGGCGGTTTCCATGCCAGTGCATAGTGCACCTCATCAGGTTTTTGCACCGTTTCGGCGCGGCAAATCGTCACGCCGGGCAAGTAAGGTGCAAGCAAGGCAGACCACTCTTCGAAACTGTCGAATTCGCTGTAAAACACTAACGTGCTCATGCGGCAGGTGTCTCCATCAGGTTGACCACCGCGTCAATCGCCAGTTCGTAACCCAGCGCGCCCAGTCCGGCGATCACACCGGTCGCCGCTTTCGACACCATAGAGTGATGACGGAACGGCTCGCGCTTCCAGATGTTGCTCATATGCGCTTCGATGATCGGGCCGTCAAACATCAGCAGCGCATCCAGAATCGGCACTGAACGGTAGGTCAGTCCCGCAGCGTTGATTATCAATCCGGCCGCGTTCTGGCGCGCTTCCTGAATCCAGTCGACCAGCACCCCTTCGTGGTTGCTCTGGCGAAAGTGCAGCACTACGCCATGCGATTCGGCGCGACGTTGACAGCGCTCGCCGATGCTGACAAAACTTTCGCTGCCGTAAGCGCCGTTTTTATCCAGTCCGTACAGGTTGGCGTTAGGACCGTTGAGAAAATAGATTTGCTGCGACATGCAAGCTCCTGATTAAACGTGCGGACGCGTGGCGACCATGGCCGGGTGCGCATCAAAAGCGGCGAACCATGCGGCGGTCAGCGGATGGCTGGCGCGCCAGTTGAGTTCCGCAAAGCGGAAGTCGAGATAACCGAGCGCGCATCCGATGGCGATAAGCCCAATATCATTGGGGCGGTCGCTAAAATCACTGACCTGACGCTCAATCTCCAGCAGCGCGGCGGCAACCTTTTTCAGCTGCGCGTCCGCCCAGTTTTGCCACTGTTTCTCCGGCGGACGCGTGCTGAATTCGTAGCGCGCCAGCAATGCCGCATCGATTATCCCATCGCCCAGCGCCTGTCTTGCCAGGCTGCCCCAGCGCACGTCGCCGCCTTCCGGGAAGAGCCCGCCGCGGGCACGCGCGTTGAGGTATTCGCAAATGACCCGACTGTCGTAAAGGCATAGCCCGCTTTCGGTGCGCAGTGCCGGGACTTTGGCCAGCGGGTTAAACGTGGCGATGCGTTCGTCGCGCTCGATCGGATGCGCGGCGGAATCCAGCGGTTCAATCTCATCAGCAAGGCCAAGCACCGTCGCGCATACCATCACTTTTCGTACATAGGCAGAGGTGGCGGCAAAATAAAGTTGCATCATGGCGCCACCTGCAGCAGCACTTTGCCGATGTTGGTATTGGCTTCAAGAATGCGATGCGCGTCCGCAGCTTGTGCTAACGGTAAGGTTTGATGAAGGATCGGCGTGATTTTACCCGCGGCGATCAGCGGCAGCAGATGGCGGCTGATGCGCTGCGCCAGTCGCATTTTCTCGACGGGGCTCTTTGGCCGCAGCGTTGAAGAGGTCAGGCTCAGCCCTTTGCGCATCACCAGCTGCAAATCGAGTTCAATTTTTGCGCCCTGCATAAATGACAGGCTGACATGACGTCCACCAGGCGCCAGTATGCTCAGGTTGCTCGCCACATAATCGCCGCCGACATTATCCAGTACTATATCCACGCCGCGTCCCTGGGTTTCTTCAAGGATAACCGCGACGAAATCTTCGCTGTGACGATCAATGGCGCGCCCTACGCCAAGCTGTCGCAGCGCCCTGATCTTATCTGTGCCGCCCGCCGTGGCTATCACTCGCGCCCCGCATGCCTGCGCGCACTGAATGGCGAACGTACCCACACCACTGGCCGCGCCGTGAATCAGCACGCTTTCACCCGGTTGCATACGCCCCAGCTCGAACAGGTTATGCCACACGGTAAACGCCGCTTCCGGCACGCCCGCCGCCTGCGCGAGCGGCAGGTTTTTCGGCACGGATAAACAGAGCTCGGCGCGCGCCACGCAATAGTCGGCGTAACCGCCGCCGTTGAGCAGCGCCATCACCGGCGCGCCGATAGCGGGAGATTCAACGCCCGCACCCTGCGCCACAACGGTGCCGGAGACCTCCAGCCCCAGCACATCGGTGATGCCTGGCGGCAGCGGCATGCCGTTGCGTTGCATGATATCGGGACGATTCACCCCCGCGTTGGCGACGCGAATCAGCACTTCGCCCGCCGAAGGCTGCGGCACCGCGCGCTGTACTTGTTCTAACACCTCAGGGCCGCCCGGCTGGCGCGCAATGACCGCATTCATCATCTCAGGTATCATCGGTCTTTATCCCTGCTTCGCCGCGCTGAACGCGCAAACGCCTTCATCATCCACGCTTACCCCGACAAGGCTGCCCACCGGCCAGCGCGACAGCGAATCGAGTCCCGACTGGCGCGCAAACAGCGAGGCGTTGCCGAGCGCGGGTACATCAAGATGCACATCCACATGATCGCCCTGGAAGACATGGGTGATTACCGTAGCGCTGAACAGCGAACGCGGGCCAAGCGGCGCCAGTTGGATGTTTTCCGGGCGCATGTAAACGTCAAGGCGTTCGCCAATGTCGGCATGCACGCGGTCCGCCGGCAGACGCAACTCATTGCCACCCAGCTCCAGCACCGCCGCGCCGTCGCGACCGGCGTAGCGCCCCGGCACGATGTTCACATCGCCGACAAAGCTCGCGACAAACGCATCCTGCGGACGACGATAGATTTCATCCGGCGTGTCTATCTGGCGCACATGTCCCGCCGACATCACCACCACGCGATCGCTCATGCTCAGCGCTTCGCCCTGATCGTGGGTCACAAACACAGTGGTGACGCCCAGCTTGCGCTGAATCGCTTTCAGCTCAACCTGCATCGACAGGCGCAGATTTTTATCCAGTGCCGAGAAAGGTTCATCCAGCAGCAGCACTTTGGGGCGGATCACCAGCGCGCGCGCCAGCGCCACGCGCTGCTGCTGCCCCCCCGAGAGTTCACGCGGCTTGCGATGACCGTAACCAGCCAGTTTCACCAGCGCCAGCGCCTGTTCGACGCGCTCGACGATTTCAGCTTTTGGCACGCCGCGCATACGCAGGCCGTAGCCCACGTTCTTCTCGACCGTCATATGCGGAAACAGCGCGTAGTTCTGGAACACAATACCGATTTCACGCTGGTATGGCGGGATCTCAGTGACCAGTTCGCCATCAATAAAGATTTCGCCGCCATCCGCTTCGGCGAAACCCGCCATCAGATTCAGCAGCGTCGTCTTGCCGCAGCCGGACGGGCCGAGCAGCGTAATAAACTCTCCTTCCTCAATGGTAAGGGAAATTTTATGTAACGCGATGGCGTCGCCAAAGCGTTTCAGTACGCCATCAAGCCGCACGGCAACATTGGCTTTGTTCTCGGCGGGATGCAGCCTTGCGGGCTGCGGAAATGTGGTGACTTCTGCACTTACCATGGAATCTCCAGAAACGAGCTGTCAAATGCTTGCCACCAGCATACGGCTTAAACGCGCGTTACGCGGTTAGTGCTTCCTGAAGCTGGCGTTTGGAAAAGTTAAAGCAGAGAAAGAGACGACGCGGCGTACGGACGGTCCGGGACCGCCCGCGACGTTGGCAGAATGGGGTTTTACGCCTTCAGACTCATCCATCCGGCAAGGCGGCGCAGCATGGCGTCGCATGCATCCAGTTGTTCGATTGTGATGAACTCATCCGGTTTGTGGCCCTGCGCCATACTGCCCGGCCCGCATATCACGCTGGGGATGCCGGCCTGATGAAACAAGCCGCCTTCGGTGCCGAAGGCCACGGTGCTGAACGCCTCAGAGCCGGTGAGATGGGCGAGCAGCTGCGCGGCGGCGCTTTGCGCGGCGGTGTACAAACCGGGATAGCTGCTGAGGGGATAAAAGCGGATCTCGGTGTCGCTGTTCACGGCGCGCATTTGCGGCAGGAGTTCGCGCTGCGCGTAGCGTTCCAGCTCCTCCGCCACCTGCTGCGCATCATCCTGCGGCAGCGTGCGAACTTCAAAGTCAAATGTGCATTCGGCAGGCACAATATTCAGCGCCCGCCCGCCCTGAATCAGGCCGGTTTGCACTGTGGTGAACGGCGGATCAAAACGCGTATCCTGGCGTTCCGGCGCGGCGAACACCTCGCCGATAGCCGTCAGGCGGTGGATCAGCTTCGCGGCATATTGGATGGCGTTAACGCCCTGCGGCGCGTAGGCGGAATGGCAGGCCGCGCCCTGCACTTCGCAGCGCACGGCAAGCTTGCCTTTGTGACCGAGCACCGGCTGCAGTTCGGTAGGCTCGCCTATCAGGCAGAGATCGGGCTTTTCCGGGCGACTGGCCAGCACATCCAGCAAAGTACGCACGCCAAGACAGCCTACCTCTTCGTCATAAGAAATCGCCAGATGCAGCGGCTGTGCGAGCGGCTGCGCAAGAAAATGCGGCACTGCCGCCAGCATGCAGGCGATAAAGCCTTTCATGTCCGCTGTGCCGCGGCCGTACAGCTTGCCGTCTCGCTCTGACAAGGCAAAAGGCGGTACGCTCCAGTTCTGCCCGTCCACCGGCACCACATCGCTGTGGCCTGAGAGCAGTATGCCGCCGCTTCCGGCCGGGCCAAGCCGCGCATAAAGATTGGCTTTGCTGCGCCCGGCGTTGTGGATCAGCTCGCAGTTGACACCCAGGTCGGTCAGGTAGTGCCAGACAAAATCGATCAGCGCCAGGTTGGATTCGCGACTGGTGGTGTCAAACGCCACTAGGCGCTCAAGCAGTGTGCGACTGGTAATCATCATCTCTCCTTGCGGTTACTCGTCGCCCGGCACGCCGTAGCTCGGCGCCTGAGTGGGGTCGAGCGCGCGCGTGATATAGTCCTGCATCTGCGGCTGATAGGCTTGCCAGAGTTTGTTGAGTTCATCGATGGGGTCGGCGTCGGTCCAGTCGACGCGTAAATCAACAATCGGCCAGACGGGAGAATCCACAATCGACAGCGCCGCCGAATGCACCGGGCCCGCTTCTCCCCCTGCGCTCATGCCTGCCTGCATCGCGGCAATGAGCCTGTCGGCAAGGTGTCCCGACCGTTGTTCGAAGGCCTGCACCATCGCGGCAATCACATCGGGATTCGCCAGCAGATTGCCCGCGGCCACGCAGTTCTCTCCGCTCAGCGCGTTGTTGACGCCCAGCGTCTTCTCGCCGCTATAGAACGCGCTTTGTCCATCCGTTGTCATCACGGTGACCTGGCGCCAGGCGGCATAATCATCGGTGTCCAGCCCGGCTTTAAGCGCGGTTTCGGCGGTAGCGCCCTGCTGCAGCCTGTCAAGAATGCGCGGCCCCAGCGCCGGTAAGGTGATGTTTTGGGTCGATACCGCGCCGACTTTGCTGCGCAGCCAGGGGCAGCGCGCGCCCACAGCGATGCTGGAGGAACTGATGGCGATGCCCATCTGGCCGGTTTTCGAGCAACGTCCAATAATGGATAACGTCATGATGCTATTCTCCCACCTTGGGCTGCCAGTCGTCCGGAATCACGGCGATAACATCAATTTCCATCAGCCATTGCGGCTGACCGAGCCCGGAAATCACCAGCCCTGTTGAAATAGGAAACACGCCCTTGAGCCATTTGCCGACCACCTGATAAACCGGCTCGCGGTAGCGGGGGTCAATAATATAGGTGGTGGTTTTAACGATATGTGACAGATCGCTGCCCGCCTCTTCCAGCAACTGTTTAACGTTTTTCATCGCCTGCTCGGCCTGCGCGGCCGGATCGCCAAGCCCTACCAGATTGCCTTCGAAGTCAGTGCCAATCTGACCGCGAACATAAACGGTATTGCCTGCGCGAACCGCCTGGCAAAGATCGTTATCCAGCGACTGGTTGGGGTAAGTGTCTTTGGTATTGAATTTGCGAATGCGGGTATGTGTGCTCATGTCTGCCTGCTAAGAAAAGGGATTCCCCGCAAGGTATACATTCTCAGGCGAAACAAACAAAACAGCATAATCCGAGGCGTTAGTTTAGAAAATTCGAAGACGAATCTGGACACTAAACGTTAGTGGATTATGCCCAGCGATTTAATGCCCCCACAGGTACTGCTAAATGCGACAGCGCTGGACGTTTATCATGCACATATGTCAGCCCTATACTTACGTTTTTGCCTGACATATACTCAGCATATGCAAAGCGCTCACGGTACTTTACATAAATCGCCGGTATCGGCACAGCGTCGGAGTGACGACCAGAGGAGTAATCATGCGAACTGTATCTGTATTCAGGAACGGTAATAACCGGGCCATCCGTCTGCCCCGCGATCTGGACTTTGACGGCGTGAACGAACTGGAAATCATCCGCGAGGGCGATACCCTCATCCTGCGGCCGGTAAAACCCAGTTGGAGTTCGTTCCGCCAGGAGGAAAAAGCTGACGCAGATTTTATGGCGGAGCGTGAAAATGTTGTTAGTGACGAGGGACGTTTTGAGCTATGACCAAAACCTACATGCTGGATACTAATATCTGCTCTTATATCATGCGCGAACAACCGGAAGCGGTGCTGAAACGCCTGGAGCAAGCGGTGTTGCGCCGTCACCGGATAGTGGTGTCAGCCATCACCTATGCCGAAATGCGTTTTGGTGCCATCGGTAAAAGGGCTTCGCCCCGTCATGTGCAGCTGGTGGACGCATTCTGTGCGCGCCTTGATGCCATACTGGCTTGGGATCGGGCCGCAGTTGACGCTACAACAGAGGTTAAGGCCACGCTAGCGGCTGCCGGCACGCCAATCGGCCCAAACGACACAGCCATTGCTGGACATGCCATTGCCGCTGGCGCCATCCTGGTGACGAATAATACGCGTGAATTTGAGCGAGTCGCTGGTCTGACGTTTGAAGACTGGGTGCAATAAAATCCTGCCTGAAGGCTTGTACTGAAGCGAGACTTCATTCGAATCACTTTAAAGAGTATAAATGGGCTTTGTTGAATAAATCGAACTTTTGCTGAGTTGAAGGATCAGATCACGCATCTTCCCGACAACGCAGACCGTTCCGTGGCAAAGCAAAAGTTCAAAATCACCAACTGGCCCACCTACAATAAAGCCCTCATCAACCGTGGCTCCATAACTTTCTGGCTGGATGATGAAGCTATTCAGGCCTGGTATGAGTCGGCAACGCCTTCATCACGGGGAAGACCTCAGCGCTATTCTGATCTCGCCATCACCACCGTTCTGGTCATTAAACGCGTGTTCAGGTTGACCCTGCGGGCTGCACAGGGTTTTATTGATTCCATTTTTGCCCTGATGAACGTTCCGTTGCGCTGCCCGGATTACACCAGTGTCAGCAAGCGCGCAAAGTCGGTTAATGTCAGTTTCAAAACGTTCACCCGAGGTGAAATCGCGCATCTGGTGATTGATTCCACCGGGCTGAAGGTCTTTGGTGAAGGCGAATGGAAAGTCAGAAAGCACGGCAAAGAGCGCCGTCGTATCTGGCGAAAGTTGCATCTTGCTGTTGACAGCAACACACATGAAGTTGTCTGTGCAGACCTGTCGCTGAACAATGTGACGGACTCAGAAGCCTTCCCGGGTCTTATCCGGCAGACTCACAGAAAAATCAGGGCAGCATCGGCAGACGGCGCTTACGACACCCGGCTCTGTCACGATGAACTGCGGCGTAAGAAAATCAGCGCGCTTATCCCTCCCCGAAAAGGTGCGGGTTACTGGCCCGGTGAATATGCAGACCGTAACCGTGCAGTGGCTAATCAGCGAATGACCGGGAGTAATGCGCGGTGGAAATGGACAACAGATTACAACCGTCGCTCGATAGCGGAAACGGCGATGTACCGGGTAAAACAGCTGTTCGGGGGTTCACTGACGCTACGTGACTACGATGGTCAGGTTGCGGAGGCTATGGCCCTGGTACGAGCGCTGAACAAAATGACGAAAGCAGGTATGCCTGAAAGCGTGCGTATTGCCTGAAAACACAACCCGCTACGGGGGAGACTTACCCGAAATCTGATTTATTCAACAAAGCCCTGCAGATGCTCAAAATCAACATGGTACTTAAACTGGCCTTCCGGCAGCAGTTCGATGTTCGGCCGGGTGGCAACGAACAGATCCTCTTCCAGACCGGCATCGGCGTAGCCGATATATTCCGGCGTCAGTGGGAACAGTACCTTACGGGTGGTGCCATCTGCCCGACGGCCTGCAAACAGATTAAATAAGTAGAAAAATGCGCTCTGACTGCCGTTAGTTAGCGCAATATTCTGTGGTTCGATCTCCCAGCCCAGCTCGTCGCGCAGCATGTTCGCCAGCAGAGCCAGCAGCTCGCTTTTGCCCTGTGGACCATCATAATTACAAAGCGCATCAAGGGCTTTGCCATTATCCAGCATGTCGGCCAGCAGCTGCTGGAAGTAGTCATTCATTTCCGGGATCTGAGCGGGGTTGCCGCCGCCCAGCATAATAGCGCCCGGCGTGCGCAGACCGTCATTAAGGTCTTCCATCAAGCGGGTGATGCCTGAATGACGGGTGAATTTGTCGCCGAAAAGTGAAAATGTCATCGCGAATAGTCTATCGGTGGTTCTGGAAAGTGGCTAACCATAATGCCAGCGCTGGCGTGGTGCAAATCGGCGGGAGGAGGCGGCTTTTTATCTTTATCCTGTATATTACTATTTTGTTAGCATTTCGTGCTGAATGGTGGCTCCCCGCCAGGGCGGAGAGCCACATGTGGATTACTGCTGCTGTCCGGCCCAGATGACCATCACTTTGTCTTCACCGCTCTCACGCACGAACCCGTAACCACGCGACATCGACAGCGTTGTCTGTTTGCCCATGCCGATTGCCGGATGGCGAGCGCGGAACTGGCCGATCTTCTGCCAGTGGGTAACGCTGCGGGCCGCCTTGCCGTTGACATCCTGCCAGTTCATCTCCGAGCGGGTACCCTGCAGCGGGTCCGAGCCGGTGGGGCCGAACGGGCGCGATGATTCGTCGCCATAGAAAATCTGCACGGCGCCAGGGGCCAGCAGCAACAGCTCCGCCGCAGTGGTGCCGCCTTCGCGGAACAGCCGCGTATCGTGCGAGGAGAGGTAGCTCAGGACGTTAAAGCTCTGCAGCTTGTCCGCCATTTGCTGCCAGGTGAGGTCAATATTGGCCATACAGGTCGCCGCTTTCGCCGCCTGGTCCTGGTAGTCGAAATTGATCATCGCATCAAAACCGTGGCGATAATAATCGCTCTGCATCACTCCATGTCCCCAGGCTTCGCCAGTCATCCAGAACGGCGCCGCATCCAGCGCTTTATCCGGATTGGCTTTCTTCCACTCCGCCAGCGCGGCGGTGGCCTGGGTTTTTAACTGCTGCCAGGCGTCCATCTCCACATGTTTGGCGGTATCGACGCGGAAGCCATCGATGCCGTAGTCACGTACCCACTGGCTCAGCCAGTGTGTCAGATAGTCGCGCGGCGTATAGCCCGGGATCGCTTTCGCTGCGGTGTCTGGTTTATGGCTATAGAAGTTCGGCAGGCCTGAGACCTCCTTCGATTCGGTTTTCAGGTCCGGCAGTAAGGCCAGCGACATGGTGAGATCGTCATAGCCCGGATTGTCGTAATCGCCGATATTGGTGCGGATCCACTTCTTACCCCACCATTTCTCCCACCCGGCTTTGTCGCTGAAGTTGATATAGTCGTTAAAGCTGTGCCAGGTCTGTCCCGCGCCCGGCTTCCAGTCCGTCCAGCGCTCGCCGAGAGTTTTTTTCAGCTCATCTCCTTGCAGATACAGGGAGCCGAACTGGAACTCCTGCATGTCGGCCAGGGTAGCGTAACCGGCATGGTTCATCACCACGTCGAACAGAATACGTATTCCGCGCTTATGCGCTTCATCCACCAGTCGGCGGAGATCCGCTTCGGTCCCCATGTTGGCGTCCAGTTTCGACCAGTCCTGGGTGTAATAGCCGTGATAAGCGTAGTGAGGGAAATCGCCCTTCGTGCCGCCGCCGACCCAGCCGTGGATCTGCTCGAGCGGGGAGCTGATCCACAGGGCGTTAACTCCCATCTGCTGCAGATAATCCAGCTTGCTGGTTAATCCCTGCAGGTCGCCGCCGTGGAAGGTGCCGATCTCCTGCATGCCGTCTTTATGACGACCATAGCTGTTGTCGTTGGCCGGGTTACCGTTTACGAAGCGATCGGTCAGGACGAAGTAGACGGTGGCATTGTGCCAGTCAAACGGCGCCGGGGCGGCGGTCTCGGCACGCTCAAGCAGCAGCAGGCCATTGCTGCCGAAGGCGGGCTGCAGAGTGATTTTGCCGCCGCTGACAGTCGCGACATTGCCGCTGTAAAAATCGCGAACCTTACTGCCCTCGGCGAAGGTTTTGCTAACGTCGATGGTCAGAGGTTTTCCATCCCACTTCGGACACTGGCGGATCTGCGGCGCTGCGGCGCTGGCCTCTTTTTCCTCCAGCGAAATCATCATCGTCGGCGTGCCGGAGCGGGTATCCACCTCCAGGGTATACAGGCCCTGGCGGAAGATGCGCCATTGCGGCGGCGTGCCGCGACAGGGTTCCATGGAGAGCATCTGGTTGAGCTTAATGCCGCCGGAAGGCTGCCAGCACTGCTGGTCAAAATTTAGCTGCAGGGGACGTGTACCCTTCTCAACCACTTTCTGGCTGATGAATCGGCCGGTCCCTTCTTCGGTAAAAGCAGGAAAGTCGGTGGTAGTCCAGGCGGCAAAGGCCATCCCAGGCACGAATAACGTGGCAAGCGCAGCGAGTTTCATTGCGAGATCCTGTGAGCGGTTTTTATCTAGTGTGCCTTGTCGCCGCGCGGGTGAACTCATCCTGACGCGCGTTTTACCAGGAGGATGAAAAGGGGTGAGTGACACCGCTCAAAAAATAGGCTAAAAATGAGACGAAGCTCGCATTTTCGCGCTGGCGATGCGCCGCAGAAACCGATTTCAGATGACAGCAATTCGGAATGGCTTTGTTGAATAAATCGAACTTTTGCTGAGTTGAAGGATCAGATCACGTATCTTCCCGACAACGCAGACCGTTCCGTGGCAAAGCAAAAGTTCAAAATCACCAACTGGCCCACCTACAATAAAGCCCTCATCAACCGTGGCTCCATAACTTTCTGGCTGGATGATGAAGCTATTCAGGCCTGGTATGAGTCAGCAACACCTTCTTCACGAGGCAGACCTCAGCGCTATTCTGACCTTGCCATCACGACTGTGCTGGTCATTAAACGCGTGTTCAGGTTGACCCTGCGGGCTGCACAGGGTTTTATTGATTCCATTTTTACACTGATGAATGTTCCGTTGCGCTGCCCGGATTACACCAGTGTCAGCAAGCGCGCAAAGTCGGTTAATGTCAGTTTCAAAACGTTCACCCGGGGTGAAATCGCGCATCTGGTGATTGATTCCACCGGGCTGAAGGTCTTCGGTGAAGGCGAGTGGAAAGTCAAAAAGCATGGCCAGGAACGCCGCCGTATCTGGCGTAAGCTGCATCTCGCCGTTGACAGTAAAACACATGAAATCATCTGCGCTGACCTGTCGCTGAACAATGTGACGGACTCAGAAGCCTTCCCGGGTCTTATCCGGCAGACTCACAGAAAAATCAGGGCAGCATCGGCAGACGGCGCTTACGACACCCGGCTCTGTCACGATGAACTGCGGCGTAAGAAAATCAGCGCGCTTATCCCACCCCGAAAAGGTGCGGGTTACTGGCCCGGTGAATATGCAGACCGTAACCGTGCAGTGGCTAATCAGCGAATGACCGGGAGTAATGCGCGGTGGAAATGGACAACAGATTACAACCGTCGCTCGATAGCGGAAACGGCGATGTACCGGGTAAAACAGCTGTTCGGGGGTTCACTGACGCTGCGTGACTACGATGGTCAGGTTGCGGAGGCTATGGCCCTGGTACGAGCGCTGAACAAAATGACGAAAGCAGGTATGCCTGAAAGCGTGCGTATTGCCTGAAAACACAACCCGCTACGGGGGAGACTTACCCGAAATCTGATTTATTCAACAAAGCCTAAATCCACCTACTGAGATAACTCTTACAGCTTTGAGTAATTTATATAACGGCAATCTAAGAATTATAAATAAGTATTTATAGTGTCATTCAGCGCCTTTAAAAAGGATCGCTATTTGACAGGCAATCCATTGCCAAGTAATAGTATTTGCTAGTTGATAAAATGCATTCTGATGATTAAAATTTATGTCGGTATTTTTTATAGATAGTATATTATTTATTTGCGGCGGAAAAGCACCATTCCCGCGTGATGAAGCTCGTCATTACTGACAAAAGTTCCATCAGCTGTAAAACCGGTATCGTCCTGATAGTAGATCCTGTTTTCACGAATGTCGTAGTCGCCCTGATAAGCATTGTATTTTGCGCCTCGTGCTTCATTGTAACGCCCATTTGGTAAAAGCTCATGGCGAATGTACCCATCTTCGGTAATCCAGAGGCCTGTATAAGTATGCTGTTTTTTCATGTGTTTCCTGATGTCATGTATGCGTATCAGAGATAAATTGTTGTATTAGCGTGTGGTTTCACGACTCATTTTGAGCAATTCCGGTCAAGAGAAATCCCAAGCGCATATGAGATTGTTATTTTTTATTAACAGGGGTTAACTCTGCCGTCATATAAACCCTGTTTTTAAAAGAAGCCCCAAGAATTTCATATGATTTCCCCTCTTTAGTTGCCAGTGTGAGAATTTTTTTCTCAGCGCCCTCGATGGTTGAATCGACTGCCGTAACAATCTGGGCCATAGTGCTGAAAGATGATAAAAAGAGAATTGTTGCTACAGTCAAGCGATGGATATTATTCATAGTGATTTTCCTGTCAATGGATAAGAGATGATTTTTAAAAAGTGGGAATAAAATAATTTAAATTTATTCCCAGTGCCAGTTTGGTTTTTGTAATTAATACAGTGTTACTGTCGGTTAAGAATGACGTAATGAATTAAAAATTGTCATGCAATTTATCATGTCATCAGCAGTTCTTATTCCAGAGGCATTAAATAAATAATGATCGCAGATACTTACTTCGTCCCGCTGTCATACGCTTCAGTTTGCGGATGCTGTCGGTCTGATGGTTATTTCTGTTGTATCAACGCTTTCCGGAGCCTCAATGACATGTCGTACGGCACGGGCAATATCAGCGGGTTTAAGTGCAACAGAACGGTATGCATCCATCACCGCCATGGTTTCCGCATGGGTGATGGTTGAGGCGAGTTCACTTTCTACAACGCCGGGATTAACGCAGGTCACGCGGATTTTCGAGCTTTCCTGCCGTAAACCATCGGAAATAGCGCGTACTGCGAACTTAGAGGCGCAATAGACGGCGGCTGTAGGCACAACTGAAAGGGCACCGATAGAGCCAAGGTTGATTATCTGACCAGAACCCTGAGCTTCCATCACTGGAAGCACAGCCCCAATCCCCCACAGCACGCCCTTGATGTTAACGTCAATCGTACGTTCCCATTCATCCTGTTTACCGGCCGCAAGCGGCGAAAGTGGCATGATGCCCGCATTGTTAATCAGAACGTCAACACGCCCCCACGTATCAAGCGCTGACTGCACAAACTGAGCCATGGACAGTCGGTTTGTGACATCCAGCTCCCGCGCTTCAGTAATACCGCCGGTGCTGCGGATTTCTGCGGCTATGGCTTCGATACGATCCAGTCTGCGTGCCCCTAATAGTACCTTCGCGCCTGCATTTCCAAGCTCTCTGGCAATACCTTCCCCAATGCCACTTGACGCGCCGGTAATTAATATAACTTTATCCATGATGTGCTCCTTCAGTTGAGTTCAGAGAGATGATAGAACTTTGTGATTAGTTCCAGTATCCTGCTTTCACTGGACTCAGTAGTTAGCAGAGCTAAACAATGAAAATTGATCTCAATCTTTTACCTGTTTTTATTGCGGTTGCTGAAGAACGTAATTTCACCACAGCCGCAGCCCGGCTGGGAGTTACACGCTCGGCGGTTAGTCAGGGAATAAGGCGGCTTGAGGATGCTTTCGGCACAATGCTGGTAATGCGGACAACACGTTCAGTAAACCTGACTGAAGCGGGAGAACAACTGCGTACATCCCTGTCATTACCTTTATCCAGCATTGAAGCTGCGTTCGAAGAGATTGCATCCGACAGTACGCCACGTGGACTTCTGAGGATCGCGGTAACCTCCATAGCTGAAGAGTTTCTTTCAGGTCCGCTGATCGCCTCGTTTGCGGCTGCTAATCCAGCCGTGACGATCGACATTGTCGTGACAGATGAGGAATTTGATATTGTGGCCGCTGGTTATGATGCTGGCGTAAGGCTCGGAGATGTGATCGAGAAGGATATGATTGCCGTCCCGCTTACAGAAAAGCAACGTGAAATGGTGGTTGCGTCCCCATCCTATCTCACAGCTAATAGCGCCCCTCTTCACCCGCGTGAGCTTGTGTATCATCAGTGTATCGGCTGGCGTCCTTCCCCGGATGTTGCTCCTTATCGCTGGGAATTTGAGGAGAACGGGAGAGCTTTCGACGTGGCGGTAGAACCGCGAATAACAACTAATGACCTGCGTCTCATGCTGAGGCTGGCTCTTGCCGGTGGAGGTATAACATTTGCCCCTGAGGAAACATTCAGGCCGTATATTGAAAATGGTCAACTTGTTTCAATGCTTGATGATTTTCTTCCCCATTTTCCTGGCTTTTATCTGTATTTTCCTCAACGCCGGAATATAGCGCCAAAACTACGCGCCCTAATCGAACATGTCAGGCAATGGCGGCAACCGTATGCTTAATGGTAAGCGCTAAATACTTTGTAACGTAAACCAGTTTTCTGAGGACTGACTCATTTAGTTAGTTGTTATGTCCGCTTCTGGCACAGGGCTGCTGTTGCAGCCCTGACAACCTTAGACTTCAATCGATTCAGATATCTCTAACGCATCATCGACTTCGATGCCCAGATAACGGACTGTGCTTTCCAGTTTCTTATGGCCCAACAGAATTTGTATCACCCGGAGATTCTTGGTTTTCTTGTATATCAAGTAAGGTTTTGTTCTTCTCATGGAATGTGTGCTGTAAAGCGAAGCTTCGAGGCCAAGCTTTTCTACCCACCCATGAAAAATTCGGCTGTATTGTCGGGTTGATATGTGCCGGTTAGTTCCGATCCGAGACCGAAACAAGAAGTCTTTACTGTGCAAATTGCCAAGCTTTATCAATGCAGCAACAGCTTCTCTTGTCCCTTTGGTTATCTCAAATTGCACAGGGCTACCGGTTTTCTGTTGCAGCACCGTAGCTCTGCTTGAAACCGAGCTACCATATGCAACATCAGATACTTTGAGGCTCACCAGATCGCAGCCTCGTAGCTTACTGTCTAAGGCCATATTGAACAGAGCTAAATCACGCGTTTTACCTTCCAGTTCAAGCCGGATTCGGATCCCCCAGATATGAGATATCTGAAGTGGTCTTTTTTGGCCTATGATACGGTCTTTATTCCACGGTGACGTGTTCATACTCAAATCTCCTGCAATGTGGGAGATTTGAGTATGGTTGTCCTTTATGAGCGAGGTGCGGACGATTTTGGCGTTAAGCAACGCACATGACAAACCACGAAGCGAGCAAATCCGGGCAAAAATTTCGCGTGTCATTTCCACCCAGATTAAGCTGCGGGTTAACATAATAAGCGTAGCATGGACGACTTGATTAACTTACCTGCTGGCAGACGACTTCCAGATTATTACCGTCAGGATCAAAAACGTACGCTGCATAGTATTGTGAATGATAATGCTTACGAATTCCCGGTGCTCCGTTATCTTTCCCGCCCGCCAGAAGAGCCTGTTTCCAGAACTGATCCACAATGCTGCGCTTATCAGTAGAAAAAGCCAGATGCAACGATGCACCGGTTTCCTCATTGTCATGCAGCCATAACCGGGGGTAGCCCTGCGGCCCAAGCCCGTAACGAAAACCGCCGGTTCGTGTTTTGGCTGGCTCCTGGGTAATAACCAGCCTGAAGCCTAACGGCTCAAGTGCCTGCTGATAGAAGCGCAGCGATAACGGCGCATTTTTCACTGAAATCTCAAGATGGTCGATGGCAGACATAAAAACTCCCGTTATGTGTCAGGGTTTAGACTGAGTAACGCAGCAAAAGCTTGCCCGTTCATGCGGGCCACTTTTAACAGGCGGGGACGTGATAAGCCGGTGACCGCCGCAGCCGAAAATCCGCGCAGTGTGGTGACGACGAAATCGCTCAGTTCTTTCGCTCTTTCCGGTTCTGACTGGCGGATGTAATCTTCAATAAACAGTATTCCTGGTCTTGCATACTGGTTTGCCAGTTCTCGCGCCTGTTCATCGTCAGCACGCATACCTTCTGCGACGAGGCATCCCCGCTGCAGCGGAGATTTCACGTACAGACGCGCGGCCGTGATAAATAATTCTTCAATGGCTTCGGCCAGAGAGCGTCCGGCGATGAGGATCTTATCCGCCGGCAGGTTGCCTTCATCAACGTATCGCGCAAGGCACCGGCCAAACAGGCCTGCTTTACTGCCATAGGCGGCGTAAAGGCTTGGCGGATTAATATTTAATGCTTTTGTCAGTTCAGAAATACCAACAGCGTCATATCCTCTCTGATGAAACAGTGCCTGAGCTGTCTCAATCCCTGCTTCCCGGTCAAATGCACGCCTGCGTGTCCTGACGTTATTTTCTGTCTCACTCATATGCTCATTACCCGGCTGTGCCCGTAAAAATATACGGCTATTTTACGCCATTATTGTAGTGGTCGCTACAAATTAATGGTGACAGATTATCTGCTTCTGTTTATAGTGACCACTACATAAAATGAAGGGGGAGCGCAAATGAACCAGCCACTCAAAGGCAAATTTGCCGTAGTTACTGGCGGAAGCAGTGGTATTGGCCTGGCTATAGCCAGACGCCTGATCGATGACGGTGCGGACGTGGTGATTACTGGAAGAACCGCAGTAAAACTGAATCGGGCAGTTATGACGCTGGGAGAAAAAGCGAATGGAGTTGTGACTGATGTCAGCAGTAGAGCAAGTCTTGATGAACTTTACCAGCAGATCAAAACAGCAACTGGTCATATCGATATCCTGGTGGCAAATGCAGGGGGCGGTATTCATGCGCCTCTCGGTCAAATAACTGAACAGCAGATTGATGAACAGTTCGCGACCAACGTTAAAGGCGTGGTTCTGACTGTTCAGCAGGCGCTGCCTTTGCTTGGACAAGGCTCCAGCGTGGTCATCATCGGTTCAACATCCTCCTTTGATCCCGGACCGGCAATGAGTATTTACGGTGCAACCAAAGCCGCAGTGCGCAACATGGTCAGGAGCTGGGTGGCAGAACTCCATGGTTCAGGCATTCGCCTCAACATCGTTAGTCCGGGGCCGACGAACACGCCTTCTCTACGGGCTGCTTTTGGCGATAAGGCTGAAGAGGGACTTGCCTTCCTTACCGCGAAAAGCCCGCTGGGCCGTATCGGCGAGCCGGAAGAAATTGCTGCCGCTGTGGCATTCCTGGCCAGTGATGATTCAGGCTATGTGAACGGCATCGAGTTATTCGCTGACGGTGGCGCATCGCAAACCTAACAGGCCCGGCCATAAACCTGCACGGTGGCACACAACCATCGTGTTCCTGTTGTATCTCGTTTTTTCCATGAAACAAAAGGAAACGCTATTATGTATCCGCAAAATGAAAAAGATCTGGTCTCTGTTCTGCAGGCTGAGCGCGACATTACCCGTCTCATCAACTCTTACCCTTATCTGCTCGACAGTGGAAAATTTAGTGAAGTTGCAGGACTTTTACGCCATGCCACGCTGGAGGTGCCCGGTCATCAGATTACGGGCAGGAATGAGATTGAGAGATTTCTGTCGTCGGGCATTCAGCTGCACCAGGACGGCACGCCTCGCACCTGGCACGCCGTCTCCAATATTCTGGTTGAGGGAAACCCCTTCAGCGGTGAAGCTTCAGCGACCAGTTATTTTACCGTTCATCAGGAACTGCCCGGCTTCCCCCTGCAACCGATTTGCACTGGTCATTACAAAGACCGCTTTGCACTCATCGGCGATGAATGGCAGTTCGTACACCGTGCCGTTGTGCCTCATCTGATAGGGGATATCCGGTTTCATGTCAGCGGTGCAAATGCAGAGGCAAATCTATGACTGCGAAAACATCGGATAACCGTACGGCACTGATTACGGGAGCCAATAAAGGCATTGGACTGGCGATCGCAAAAGGACTGGCACGGCAGGGATTTCGTGTCTGGATCACAGCGCGCGATCGGCGACGCGGCGAAGAGGCTGTTCAGCAACTAAAGGCAGAAGGACTCACTGTCCAGCTACTGATAATGGATGTAACTGACGACGCAAGTGTACAGCAGGCAGCGGCAATTTTATCGGCAGTCACTGACAGGCTGGACGTACTGATCAATAACGCAGGCGTGTTGCTTGATGTCTCAGCTACGCCGAGCCAGACACGTTTATCAGACATGAAAAACACGTTTGAGGTTAATTTCTTCGGTCCGGTACGGGTAACCCAGGCGTTTCTTCCCCTGCTTCAAACAGCAGAAAATGCCAGTGTTATCATGTTGGGAAGCGGTCTGGGATCTCTTGCTCTGATTACTGATGAGGCATCAATTTACTCAACCGTAAACCTGCTCAGGGCTTTGTTGAATAAATCGAACTTTTGCTGAGTTGAAGGATCAGATCACGTATCTTCCCGACAACGCAGACCGTTCCGTGGCAAAGCAAAAGTTCAAAATCACCAACTGGCCCACCTACAATAAAGCCCTCATCAACCGTGGCTCCATAACTTTCTGGCTGGATGATGAAGCTATTCAGGCCTGGTATGAGTCGACAACGCCTTCATCACGGGGAAGACCTCAGCGCTATTCTGATCTCGCCATCACCACCGTTCTGGTCATTAAACGCGTGTTCAGGTTGACCCTGCGGGCTGCACAGGGTTTTATTGATTCCATTTTTACACTGATGAATGTTCCGTTGCGCTGCCCGGATTACACCAGTGTCAGCAAGCGCGCAAAGTCGGTTAATGTCAGTTTCAAAACGTTCACCCGGGGTTAAATCGCGCATCTGGTGATTGATTCCACCGGGCTGAAGGTCTTTGGTGAAGGCGAATGGAAAGTCAAAAAGCATGGCCAGGAACGCCGCCGTATCTGGCGTAAGCTGCATCTGGCAGTTGACAGCAACACACATGAAATCATCTGCGCTGACCTGTCGCTGAACAATGTGACCGACTCAGAAGCCTTCCCGGGTCTTATCCGGCAGACTCACAGAAAAATCAGGGCAGCATCGGCAGACGGCGCTTACGACACCCGGCTCTGTCACGATGAACTGCGGCGTAAGAAAATCAGCGCCCTTATCCCGCCCCGAAAAGGTGCGGGTTACTGGCCCGGTGAATATGCAGACCGTAACCGTGCAGTGGCTAATCAGCGACTGACCGGGAGTAATGCGCGGTGGAAATGGACAACAGATTACAACCGTCGCTCGATAGCGGAAACGGCGATGTACCGGGTAAAACAGCTGTTCGGGGGTTCACTGACGCTGCGTGACTACGATGGTCAGGTTGCAGAGGCTATGGCCCTGGTACGAGCGCTGAACAAAATGACGAAAGCAGGTATGCCTGAAAGCATGCGTATTGCCTGAAAACACAACCCGCTACGGGGGAGACTTACCCGAAATCTGATTTATTCAACAAAGCCCCTGCTCAGCTATAGTGCCTCAAAAGTGGCGCTCAATGCGGCCACGGTGTGTTTTGCCAAAGAGTTAGCCGAACAGGGCATTAAGATCAATGTCGTCGAGCCGGGTAACGTCAAAACCGATCTCAATGGCAATACCGGTGCGCTTACACCGGAACAGGGGGCGATGCCGGTTATCAGGCTAGCACTGGCGGAAAGACATGGCCCGACAGGAAAATTCTTTGGCCCGGAAGGCCGACGACCCTGGTAATTCATTTTCACAAGCTCCTTCCGGAAAAAACGGACGGAGCTTGTATTTCCTTCTTTTCAGCGCAGAGCTTCAGATGTCGTAATCCGGGTATCGGCGATGGTTTCGGCAAAGTGTTTGCCGAATAGCGCCGCCGGTGTCTGGAATCCCGGACGATATTCTCCCGCCAGCACTCTGCGCCCGGCTTCGGCAGCCGCCAGCGCAGTGAAGCTATATCCATTAACCGCATCCAGTAGCATATGCAGGGTCTCGCCATCTGCATTTAGCACTTCCGCAACGGCCTTATAACGACTGGCCTCACGTTCCTGAGCTGTCGGGCCATCGGGCAGTTCAGCCAAATTGCCCTGCGGAAAACCCTCACCGGAAATATGTACGAAAGTTTTGATATCAGAAATGCCAGTCGCTTTCCAGACGGTGATTACATCAGGAAGCGTCACAGGAAAACAGGCCTGCAGACCGTTGCCAAAATCGAAGCCCCGCAGCTCACCTGACTCGCTCTGCATCAGCTGGCCGTTACGGCGAATCAGGCACTGGGTTGATAAATTCTCAGCTGCGCTTACCGCAGAGCCGCGAGACATCGTGCCGGTGATATGCAGCGCCAGTGAGATACTGGCCGGATTTTTGACCCGCGTGGCCGCGTGAGCTGCGAGGCATCCCAGCATTGCTACGCTCCCGCCACAGCCAGGAAGCAGCATAACGCCCGCTGAAGAAGCGGCTTCATCGAGGATTTCTGCAAGCTGGTAACTGTCCAGTTCGGCAGCCACATCAAGGTAGTGTACCTTCTGGCGGATTGCTGCCTCCATTAACGGCCGTGCGGTATGCAAAAACGGACCGGCACAATTTAAGACAGCGTCAATATCCGCTAAGCCACCATCAATGGTGTCAGGATTATCCAGCCTGAAAGCCCGGAAAGGGACATCCAGAACAGACGACATCGCTGCCAGTTTTTCCCGATCGCGCCCGGCAATAATTATCTGCAGGCTGGATTCCAGCGCATGTCGTACGATCATACTGCCGGTATAGCCTGTCGCACCGTAAATCATGAGTTTTTTCATACAGAAATAGCATCCTTAAAGCGGAATGATTAAGGTCGGCATTAGTGGGGTTACACCCATATAAAATTTTTTCTGGCCAGCACCACCCTGTTATCAGCGCCCGTGCTGCCAGCTTTTATAAACAAACTCCAGGCTGTATCCATCCGGATCTCTGACCTGGGCGGCGTAATAGCGCGGGTCATAATGAAGTTGTGCTCCTGGCGGATGAATTTCTGTTGCTCCCGCCGCGATTGCTTCTGCATAAGCCTGGTTAACCATCGTTTCAGAATCCGCCGCGAACCCCACATGAACGGCCTGCGGACATGGCATTCCTGGCCTAAGCCAGAAAAATACGCGGCCACTGGCTCCAAATCCCTTAAGATCGGGATGGCCTGACGGGCCATCGCTGCCGTCATAATCGTGGCGGTTGATGATGCCGAGAAGAGGAAGCACGCGTTCATAGAAGGTAATTGAGCGCTCGGTATCGCTTACGGTAATAAAGATATGGTCCAGCATAAAAAGCTCCGTTGTCAGATGTTATAACCGCCCGCGACTTCGATCGTCTGTGCATTAATCCAGCCGCCATCGGCTGTCAGTAATCCGGCGATAACACGGGCAACTTCATCAGGTTCACCAATTCGTCCAAGTGCCGTTTGTCCGGCGAGCAATGCTTCAAACTCATCACTTAGGCCCCCTCCCAGTTCAGTACGGATCGGGCCTGGCGATACGGCGTTTACCCTAATCCCCCGTTCACCAAACTCTTTGGCCATATAACGTGTCAGCACTTCGAGGCCACCCTTAAAAGTGGCGTAAGGTGCCACACCAGCGGTCGCCACGCGGGTGGTGGCACTGGTGAGATTAACAATAGCGGCATCCCGCTGAAGAAGTGGAAGCAGCGTCTGAGTTAGAAAGAAGGGGCCCTTCAGATGCACATTCATTAAGCTGTCAAACTGCGCTTCAGTCACGGTTTCAATGGGGTTATACAAACCATATCCTGCATTGTTTACCAGCCCGTTCAGTCCCCTGGCGCCCCAGTGTGTCTCCATTGTCATAGCCAGTTGTGAACGAAAAGTACTGAAACTGCCGACATCCTCTAAATCCAGCCGCAATGCTAACGCGCGTCCCCCCTCGTTTTTAATCCGCTTAACGACCTGGCTGGCCGCTTCCGGCTGGCTATTCCAGGTGAGAATGACGCCGTAGCCGCGATGTGCACATTCAATCGCCGTACTGGCTCCGATGCCGCGGCTTCCGCCGGTAATCAAGACATGTTTCATAAAAGCTCCTGACAGAATGGATGACGAGTTCAAGATTACGCACAGCACCAGGCTCTGGCTCCTGTAATCCTCTCTGACATTTGCCTAATCCTGCTTTAATCTTGTTGCCTGTCCCGTGCCGTGTTATTTTACGAAGATGCAAAAACAATTAACTGAACTGCGACTGCTGGCTTCCGGAGCCGGAAACAAGGCCACAGAAACCGGTATACCGCGTGTCGCAATGGTGCAGGGAGAAATTCCTGAACACAGACTTTCAGCGGTATATGAACCGATGATTAACCTGATCCTGACTGGCTCCAAGAGCATGACGGTTGGGAATAAAACCTGGCAGTATGACCCTGCCACCTACTTTGTGATGTCGGTTGATTTGCCCGCCGTGGGTAAGGTCTGTGCAGATGAGAAAACCGGCGCGCCGTATCTTGCTGTGAGCCTGACGCCGAAGCCGGAAATTATTGCTGAACTGCTGGATGACATGCCGGCTGTTGACAAGATGCATCTTTACCATGCGGGATTTTCTGTGGCTCCGGTTACGTCTGAATTGCTGGATGCATGGCTGAGGATGCTGCGATTAATCAACAAGCCTGAGGAGATATCTGCTCTGGCACCGGCCTATGAGCGTGAAATTTTATTCCGGGTGTTGCAGGGGCCGCTTGGCTGGATGCTGCGTAATATCGCCACGCCGGAATCGCATCTTTCCCGGATTTATAGGGTAATTAACTGGTTGAAGCTCAACTACATGCAGGCCGTGCGGGTGGAAGAATTGGCAGCGATGGCCGCGCTGAGCGTTTCGGCATTTCATCGTCATTTTCAGGCTATAACGGCGCTCAGCCCCATGCAGTATCAGAAACGGGTGCGGCTCATGCAGGCACGGCTGAGATTAGCCACTACCGGTGATAGCATTACTGCCATAGCGCATTCTGTTGGTTATCAAAGTCATACTCAGTTCAGTCGCGAATATGCGCGCCATTTTGGTCTTTCTCCCTCATCAGATTTGAAAAATATTCTGTTAACCAAGAACGCATAAGCTGTGAGTTATGTCCGCTTATGGCACATAGCGGACAGAAAGCAAGACCCCAAGGTCCGCTATGAGCGAGGAGCGGACATATGATGTTTAGAAACCGCACGATTTGCAGTTAAGCAATCTAAGTTACTGAGGTACCATAGTTGGAACTGCTGGTCGGTTTGTGTGAAACACCATCCTTATCACTATAAGGAAATGAAAGTTGAAATGAATACTAAACTTTTAGCCTATTTAAACAATGAGTTACATGGAGTTTGGATAGATAGTGAAAATCGTAATATCCACATAATACTTAAATCAAGCATTCCTATAATTAAATCCGTCTGGTCAGGGGCACCTATCCATCTTTTGGTAGGTTTATCTACTAAAAAAAATATACTAGTGATCGGGATGTTGATTGAAGATAATGTCGATAATCCATTTTTACTGGCCTATCCACCAAGAGAGGAAGATGAAATCAAAGGGCTGGATTTGTTATTATTAGGTGATTATGATGGTATTCAATTAACATTTTTTGACTCGCATACAATGCGTGTTATGGATCTGAAAATAAAAGTCTCGGAAAATTTACCGGATAAAAATTTAAAAAAACTTCATGCTAATTCCTATTCTCTCAATTCAGGATTTAGGGAAGGCAATGAAGCAATGGATGAATTTTGCAACAATGCTTTGACTGGTAACGAGAAAATAATCAGTCTGCCACTAAGTGTAATTGATAAAAAATCTTACCTTGCAAGTGTTCATGAACCAAACGATACCGAATTAACATATGAATTTAGCACCAGCAAAAACGGCTCTGAGGGATATGAGCAGGAAGCTCTTATAAATCATGCTTTGCGGCAGATTTTTTCACATGAAGAAGTGTTTTTTTCTCCCGATGTTATTGAGGGTAATAAAAAAAGAGAACTAGTTGATATTCTTGTTGTAGAAAATGACTACGTATTATCTATACAGTCTAAAGCATCATCATTGATTGAAATGGGATTAAAATCTCATGAGAAGCTTTGTAGCATGTATAAGAAAAAAGCATTGCAAGGTATCGATCAGGTTAAAGGAGTTATCCCAATTCTAAATAATGATGTAGTTATTAATCATGGCGGGATGGAATATTTAATAAAGCGAAGAAGGGGTATTTATCATTTAGTGATAATCTCAGATCTTGTTTTAGAGAAAGAAGATGCTGAAAAGATTTATGACGAAATTAGCAACCTTAAAGAGTCAAAAGGGGCGAGAGTTTTAGTTATGAGTCTTGATGGTCTTGTAAATTTTATAAAACTATCAAGATTAAATAAAAGAATGTTTTGGGCAATGCTGGAGACTAAATACAAGTTCAGCATAAAAAACCGTACAATTTTAATTAGAGACATCGACTCTAGTCAAGAGAATAATCTACCATTACTTGCCACTGATCAATACCTATCACTTCTTCGAGGTAAGGGAAAATTAAAATAAATTATATCAATGATACCGTTGCCACGTATCGAGACTGGCTTATGAACTGCACAAAAGGGTTTTCCAGCAGCTTTGCGACCGCAACTACACATCGATGCCGGATTGTGCCTGCAATTATGCAGCTGGCCGCGTACTCGGCTAAGAGGATCTGCTGGCACTGGACAAAATAACCCGAACGTCCAAAGAGCGCGCAGTTTCATGTCAAAAAATAAACAGCTTGTCTGCTCCTGGCACTAAGTGGTCAGGCTCAAGGAACATGACGTCTGCTAAGAGCGAAAAGCGGGCTTGGCTTATTAAAACGAATGTCTGCGTTTCCACTCATTGATAACATCACCCAAAGTTTTCGGATCATCATTACGTATCCACATCATAAATTCACGATCGAATCGAAAATCTTCACCACATTCCTTAATCATGAAAAGACGAACGTTTTGTGTATTTTTGTAGTTTTTATCCATGCTATTGTTACTGGTCAGTAATGAGCTATGCCAATCGATTTTCAATTTACTAACTCCTATAATGAAGAGGTTGATTAGAAATTAGGAACTCACTGGCATAAAATGCCGAAACTTTGCAACTTCCGATCCTGGCACGGAGCTGACGAGTTTACTAGGTTGAAGTTTCGCTAGGAGCGAGAAGCGGCAGTTACCTGTTAATACCAATAACTAACAAAAATATGCGTCACCGAATTGGAGGGCTACCCCAAGAATAATGACTCAATATTTTTTGGCGTACCCCTCTAGATCGTAGACCACTTGTATAAAGAGATCAGCTAGCCCAACTCCGTATTTTTCTTGTGTTTCAAGTAGATCATCACATTGTTTTAGAGCACCATGAAGTTGTTCAAGTCCGTCGGTCATATCGTTAAAACTATCTATACATTGCTCAATTAGGTTCAATAAATCACCTTTATTCGGCTTGTAACCTAATTGATGAGCAAATTTATTTCTTATTTTGTTAATACTTTGCAAACAACTTGCTACGTTATCAGGTATTAGTTCCAAAGAATTTATGAAGTTTATTTTTTTACTATGACTCAATGTAAGAAAATGTTTTCTGAGCTTGATGTCATAGCCCAGAATTATCTCTTCAAGAAGATGTTCAATCACTAAATGGCCAATAACAAATCCTGTCAATAAATCCGAATCATCAATCCTATGGAACAAGAATTCCTCATATTCATTCATATTGTCGAGCATATCACTTACATCCCTAAGGTAACGAATAATATTTAAGGTCTTTGACGCCTGCTTTCTGATTCTACAATATAATTGATAACAGTAACAGGAGTCGACGTGTCCCTCATTTTGACTGACCCACTATTGAGTTAGTCAGTCTGCTTTTGGCACAAAGCAGACGTTAAGACTACAGCATCGGGAAGCTTGCGAATGCCGCGTCAGCGGCATGGAGGCGCCAGCTGAAGTTGAATGGAGTACCGCGGGTAACTGGCGCCGTCGCCCGGCGCAGCCGGCTCCTGGTTCACAAATTCTGCCTGTCAGCCCCCTGCCCTGGTTAGCCTTAACCCGCTATCAGCAATGAAGAAATTAAGGTAATCCCTTTTAACCCCGGTGAGCGGGCTTTACGGCGTTTACGACGTAAAGGGCGTGATTTCCGGGGCCTTAGCGGCGGCAGCTTGCTGCTGACGCTTAGGGGGATGTTCATAAAAAATTTCAGCGACACCAGGGAACTTAACACGGTAGCTTGTATCTAACAGTTTGTGGTGATTAGCTACTACCTCATATTCCCTGAGCGGAGGCGTATACGGTTACCGGCGGGTTCATGGCGATCTGAACGAAATCGGGGAAACCTGCGGTAAAAACCGGGTGGGTCGGATCATGCAACTGAACCGGATTAAAGCCGTGCGCGGCTATAAAGCGCCACGTCGTATCGCTGGCAGGCCTTCAGTCGTTGCTCCTAATCGTATGCAGCGACAGTTCACCGTTGTCCGTGCCAACCAGGTCTGGGTCACCGATATTACTTATATCCGCACCTGGCAGGACTGGCTGTATCTGGCGGTGGTTATCGATCTCTTTGCCCGTAATGTGGTCGGCTGGTCGATGAAACCCACTCTCTCGCGCGAACTGGCGCTCGACGCACTGATGATGGCGGTCTGGCGCCGAAAACCGGACGGCGAGGTCATCGTACATAGCGATCAAGGTAGTCAGTACGGCAGTGACGACTGGCAGCACTTCTGCCGGGCCAATAACCTGGCACCGAGCATGAGCCGGCGTGGCAACTGCTGGGATAATGCGGTGGCCGAATCGTTCTTCAGTTCACTGAAAAAAGAACGCATCAGGAAGCGGTATATAAAACCCGGGACATGGCCCGGGCGGATATTTTCGATTACATTGAAGTGTTCTACAACCGTAACCGACGCCACAGCCACCTCGGTGGCGTCAGTCCGAAGGCCTTTGAACAGGCCTCGTCGTGAGGACAGAAACTGTCTACCGGAGCGTGGTCACTCCATACTGGAAAGTGGTCACTGGCAGCTATGAGCTATGATTTCAATCGATGCATACAACACACTGGTTAAAGGGCTAGGCTTTATATTCAATTGTTTAACACTAGTCGTCCCGGTAAAACGAGTACTCCATCCCAGGCAGGGAGAAGTACCCGCAGATACAGGGATCAGGCTTCATTCTTACAGGGCTGAGCAATTTTAACGGATTTTCTGAACTTTTCTGACAGCTGCAGGCTGACCAGCGCCAGCACAATAAAGACCACAGACATACCAGCAAGCCCATAAAATCCTGCTACCGGATAAACCCAAGAAGCCGCCGCTGAGCCAAATCCAATCCCTCCAAACATAAAGGCACTGGTCAGCGCCAGTGCAATGCCGCGGTGCCGGACTGACGAAAGTTCAACGATCCTGCGCTGCTGACTGGGCCAGAGCAGATCAGTGGAAAAGGCCCAGAAAACGAGTGCCGTCAGCAGCACTCCCAGCGCTTTCGGCAACAGGGCAATCAGCGCCATATCCACTATCAGCAGTGTCATGCCCGTCAGCAGCAGTGTTTCAGACCTAAAGCGTGTCGATGCGCGGGTGACCCAGAGATTTCCCAGTACTCCGGCAACACCCAACACCGCCAGCGCCGCGGAGATTGCATGCGTGCCGCCGGCGTAGGTATCACGGATGAGCGGAGCGATAAAAGAGTAAAAGCAGTAAACTCCGGAGGTAATAAAAAACACTACCAGGAACGCCGTCAGGTATTTTCCCTCAAACAGCACGCTAGCCATCTCACTGAGCCGGATACGCGTCCCCGCACTTTCATCCGGTACCGTCAGCAGGACGTTCAGACCGCTCAGCAGGCTCACAACTCCGACCAGTGCAAACAATGCTTTCGCTCCCCACAAGCTGGCAACCCACGCGGCGAGTGGTATGCCGGCAAGGCTCGCCATGGATACGCCGAGAAGTACCATGCCGATAGCCCGCCCGCGCTGCTGTTCATGCACCAGCTCAGAACCCAGCGCAACCAGTACCGGGCCGATGAAGCCTGCGCCGATGCCCATCATTAAACGGGAGGTAACCAGCGCGCTGTAGGTCGGAGACAACGCAAAAGCGAAGGCACCCAGACCAAATAACCCGATGCCCGTAAGCACCAGCTGGCGGCGACGCAGGTGACCAAACAGCACCTGAACCAGCGGGGCAGCCAGTGCAAAGGTCAGGCCGAAAATACTCAGTAAGCGTGCACTCTGCGCATCAGTCAGCAACCAGGCTGCGGAGATAGCAGGCAGGCTGCCGGCGACAGACAGCGCACCGGTAGCCTGTATAAAGTATGCGATGCTCAGCGCGCGCAGGGCGCGACGCTGGGAAGATGTGATGACAGCGTTCATTATTATCTCCGGCATAAAAACAGGGGCCCGAAGCCCCTGAAGTGTTTACTGAACAGGGATTGGGTTATCCGCCACGGACTGATTGAACTGGTTCACCAGAGTATGCTCGTCTGCGCCCGGGTTATTACGAATAGGCAGCACGCGATCAACGATAGCTTCAATGGTGTTCGTGCCCAGCTTGTCAAACGTCTCGCTGATGAACTCATCCAGTGGCATGGCGCGCGGGTCGCCACTCTTGTAAATCAAATCCGTATCTACCCATGGCGGAGAAATTTCAATGACCTGCACACCTGTATCGCGCAGCAGGAAGCGCTGTGACAGGGTGTAGGAGTGGATCGCGGCTTTGGTTGCTGAGTAAAGCGCGTTGGTGGCCAGCGGCAGGAAAGCCAGCACCGAACTGTTGTTGATCAGCACCGCATCTGGCTGTTGCTTGAGGTGCCCAATAAACGCTGCGCTGACGCGCACCGGGCCCAGAATATTGGTGTTCAGCAGCGTAACCGCCTGTGCGTCATCCAGCTCGCCCGCCGCATTGTCAAACGGCATGATACCGGCGTTATTGATGACCACGTTCAGCGCCGGATAGCGTTCTAGCACGCTCTGTGCGGCGGCCTTGATACTGTCGGCGCGCGTCACGTCCAGTACCACATAATCCATACCCGGGCTAGCAGCGGTTACCTCCTTCAGCAACGCTTCGCGGCGCCCGGAGATGATCACCTGGTTGCCCAGCTGATGAAATTTTTCTGCCATTGCACGTCCGATGCCAGAGGTGCCGCCGGTGATGAAGATGGTGTTATGGGTCAGTATCATGGTCTTACTCCTTTATGGGATAGTTTTTAATGTTTGTGAGGCTGAAAATGGTCGTTCAGTGTACGGATACGGGCTGATAGCGTTCAGCTGGCGCGTCGCTTCCAAGGTGCGGCATCATGGCCTGCCGCGCCTGTTCGTAGCGGGTCCAGAGCGCCTCATCCTGCAGGGACGGGATAGTAATGAGCTCGCCGCGGGCAAATCCGGTGAGGGCCGCATCTACCATGTCCGGCGCGCTCATGACGATGTTTGGATCGAGCTGGTCCACCGGCAGACCCCCGTTGTCCCAGAACGGCGTGGCGGTGGCGCCGGGCAGTACGGCCTGCACCTGAATGCCCTTACCGGCCAGCTCGTGGTGAAGTGACTGACTGAACGCCAGTACATAAGCCTTACTGCCGCCGTAGACGCCGTTTAACAGCTCAGGGGCAATGCTGACGATAGAGGAGATGTTGATGATGGCCCCGCGTCCCCGTGCAACCATGCCAGGCACTACCGCATAGGTCAGGCGGGTCAGAGCGGTGACGTTGAGGTTAATCATGGCCGTCATCTCGTCGGCACCGCTCTGTAGCAGCGGGGTGTGCGTGCCGATACCGGCGTTATTGACCAGCAGCGTGACGCTCGCGTCCTGACGCAGCTTTTCTTCCAGCTTGCTCAGTTGAGCGGCATCGGCCAGGTCCGCTACAACGACTTCCACGCTACGTCCGCTGTCGGTGGTGATGTGTTCAGCCAGCTGGTTCAGTCGGTTGTGATTACGCGCCACAATGATTAGGTCATAGCCCATGCGTGCCAGGCGGCCGGCATACAGTGCGCCCATGCCGGTAGAAGCGCCGGTCACGACTGCGGTGCCGCGGTCGGTGTGTGTCTGCTGCGTCATGATATTCACCTTGTCAGTTATCGGGTTGGTGAATTCATAGTACGCAGTCACGCACCGGCGCGGCTGACAAGAAAGGTTGTGATTCCGGACATCATGATGTCCGGAATTCCGGACACCATGAACAGGGAGAGAAGTAATGCAGGGACAAAATAGTTGTCAGGCTTTACCAGTGCGCAGGGACTGAGGCGGAATGCCGTAACCGCGGATGAAGACTTCCCGCATATGACGACGGTCGCGGAATCCGGACTCACGCGCAATCACCTCCATCGACAGCCTGCTCTGCTCGATCAGCAGTCGGGCATTTTCCAGCCGCAGCCCCTCAATGGCTTTGGCAGGAGATTTGCCCGTTTCAGAACGGAACAGGCGGCTGAGTTGCCGGGCACTGACGTGGACCGCATCCGCAATGTCTTCAATGGTCAGCGCTTTGCTGAGGTTATTACGCACATATTCAAGAGCTGACTGCAGGCGGTCGCTACGTGGGGAGAGCATCAGCATTTCGGAGTGCTGCGTCTGCCCGCCGGAGCGGCGATGATGCATGACCAGCAGGTGTGCCACGGAGCGGGCCACCCCCGCACCGAGGTCTTTCTCTACCATGCCCAGCGCCATATCGAGTCCGGCGGTGAGTCCCGCAGACGTCCAGACGTGGTCATCAATAATAAAGATGCGGTCTTCTTCAACGCGCGTGGTGGGGTGCAGGGTCTTCAGACTTTGCGCGTGTACCCAGTGCGTAGTGGCGCGCCGCTCAGATAACAGACCGGCCTGTCCCAGCACGAAAGCCCCGGTACAGATACCGGCCACCCGTCGTGCACGGGGAGCATGGGTCTTCAGAAAATCAACGATGCCCGGCGAGGCTGGCAACTCCAGCGGAGTAAGCACACCCGCGACAAGCCAGGTATCCACTTTAATGTCCGCAGCAATCGGCTGGCTGTCCACGCCGAAGCCGTAAGATGACTTCACTGAACCGCCGTACTCTGAATAAACCGTACAGCCATAGAACGGTTCGCCGGCAACCTGATTGGCAAATTCAAAGATACTCAGCGTAGATAATCCCAGAACCTGGAAATGATCGGAAATCAGTAAGCCTACCCGGTGCATCATCGTCTCCTCTAATAATCCAGCGCCGTATACCCTCTGTAGCCGGTCTGGCTGTTAACAGTGTGAATATAGACAATAACCTGTTTTCGCTCACCGGCATCACCATCATAAAAAAATAAAAGTCCTCTTAACCCTTCATGGTCATCTTCACTCGTCGAGTGAAAGTCTTTGCTGCGCTCCGGTCTGTTTCGTCTGAACGCAGATATCTATTATTCATTTCACACAAGGCAGCAAATAAAAGATGCAGCCCTGAAACCGAAACGGGTAATGCTGTCAACTTGTTGATAACTATTTTAATCTGTAGTCATTCAATCCTTGTAACATCAGGATAATCCTAGTGTCAGTGAAAATACGAAATCAACAAGTTGGTATCATTACCGGGACGAACGTCCGCTATGAGCGAGGAGCGGTCGTGACCTGCTACCCTTGGCCATCGACGTTTAGACCTATGTTTAATGCCAGCCGGCGTCATTGCCATGTTGATGTAACAAATATCAAATACTTCCCGGGATTTAAAAATACCGAAATACCAATAGACTCGTTTCCTGATTAAAGTTTCTGTCGCTACCTTCGGCCTTAGAAAGTTGAAAGATTTTGATTCAAGCGGTTGATACCCTAACCCCTGACATCGAGGCGCTTACTTTGCTGGACGAGAGTCTGCACTGGTGGTCAGCCACAAACACCCACCTGCAAACGAATAATCGGTTGGGTTGCAGGCTCTGAACGACGAGTCGCTTGTTGTGCTCAGCGCGGAGTTTGCGACCCGCGGGCAGATTAATTGTTACAGCAGGGAACACGGGAGCAAGCCTCTGGTGCTGATGGAGGCAAATTCTCCCGGGGTGGGAATCGAAATTGTTCGCAGGACATCGTTATCAACATTGCTGCCCACGAGGACAGCCTTCGCGCATGACGATCTGATAGCTATCACACTTGAGGCTGAGCGCCTGCAGCGTACCGCAGTCCTCATTCGGCGAAAGAATGCCTGTCAGAGCTCCGCCGCTCGGATTTTTACTGAACTGTCTGTAGTAGTATCCAGATAATTAGTCGGGTGAAATAACCAGACGTGGATTCTGCTTTCTCAACAAGCCCGGATACGAACAAGGGGAAACCCCCCCCGTGGATGCGGACACTCCCATACCTCTCGGGGGAAAACTAAAAAAACTGAAGGCGCTGTCCCGGCAAATCCGGAACCTAATCAGGATGACAAGCAGATGGCCGAGGGTTCAGCGACCAGCCGGCGGTACCGGCTGGTCACTTGTTCGTTATTTCAGATGTTCTTTCAGCTGGCCGGCGGCCTGGCCTATGGCTGCCCGTACGGCAGGAACGTCACTCAGCGCATTCAGCAAACCAAAATCATGGATCAAGCCGTTATACCGGGTCACCGTCACATCCACTCCCGCTGCGTCGAGCTTACGTCCGAACGCTTCTCCCTCATCACGAAGCACGTCAAACTCGGCAGTCTGGATCAGTGTGGGTGGTAAGCCCTTCAGCTGCTCACGCGTTGCACGCAGTGGTGAGGCGAGAATATTATTACGCTCGCTCTCTTTGGTCGTATAGGCATCCCAGAACCACTTCATCATGTTCCGTGACAGGAAATAACCGTTTTGGTACTGATTATAAGAACCGGTATCAAAATTTGCGTCAGTGACAGGCCATAACATGACATTGTAGCGAATGGCAGGTGACTTATGCTGTTTTGCCTGAAGCGCTACGGCGGCAACCATGTTACCTCCCACGCTGTTACCGACAAGGGCTAACCGTTTGCCATCCACGCCAATCTCGCTGCCGTTTTCAGCCACCCAGCGGGTAGCAGCATATGCCTGATTGATAGCAACCGGGAAGTGCGCTTCTGGTGACGGGGTGTAGTTGACATAGACCGCTGCTGCTCCGGACTGACTGACCAGGTCACGAATAAGACGCTCATGTGTCTGGAAATCGCCCAGT
The DNA here is from genome assembly GCF_014596785.2 of Klebsiella sp. K4. NCBI lineage: Bacteria > Pseudomonadati > Pseudomonadota > Gammaproteobacteria > Enterobacterales > Enterobacteriaceae > Klebsiella > Klebsiella sp. K4. The sequence continues at coordinate 57,699 of NZ_CP115022.1, read as the reverse complement.
ATCCAGCCACCACCGTGGAAGAACATGAAAACAGGCAGAGTGCCTTGTGCGTTGTGAGGCTTCACAATTTTCAGCGTAATATTCAGGCCATCAACACTGATCGTTTTTTCGCTGACGTCCGCTGCCGGTAGCGTGGCGCCTTTCTGCGCATCAATCAACACCTGACGTGCGGCCTGGGGAGATAATTGTTCAATGGGCTTTCCCCCGCCTCCGTTTAATGCATCCAGGAATTGCTGGACATGGCGATCCGGTGCAGGTGTATCAGCAAAACAGTTGACTGAAACAGCTGCCATCGCGGCAGACAGTAATGCCGATTTGATATTCATTGTGTTACCTCATTAACGTTGCTTGCAATTAAATTGCAAACTATTCATATGATTAAGAAATAATCTGTATCAACACTTTAATAAACATTCCTGTCATCTCCCATGTGAATGCCATCTCACCAGTAAGGGGTATTCACATCACCGAAACAGGCAGGGGCGTAAGGGAAAAAGACAGGGCCCCTGCGGGAAATGGAGTTAAAGACAGGACAAAGACGTTTATTTTGCTGCTTCCTCAATAAGTGTCGCTACGTCCTGAGGATGAGAAACCATCACGACATGGGATGCCCCTTTGATCACAACGGTGTGTTTTGATCCCGCGCGTTCAGCCATGAAACGCAAACTTTTGACAGGGATATTTTTGTCGCTGTCACCGTAAATGAAGTAAGAAGGCAGTGTTTTCCAGGCGGGAGCCCCTGATTTTTCAGTTAATGCTGCTTCGGTCACAGGTCTTTGTCCTGCCGCCATCAATGCAGCATTTTCAGCTGACACGTCATGAGCGAATTGCTGATGGAACTTCGACTGCTCAATGGACAGATCGACGTTTCCATCAGCCAGCTTAACCGGTGCGGCAAGCGCTTCGCCAAGCGTGCTTCCGGGGAATTTCCCCGCCAGTTCAGCGGCCGCTTCACCCGCGTCAGGAGCAAATGCGGCGACATAAACCAGTGACTTAACATTTTTTGTTTCCCGGGCTGCATTCGTTATTACCTGACCACCATAGGAATGCCCGACAAGTACAACGGGTCCCTTAATATTGTTCACAACAGAAGAGACGTAAGCCGCATCAGTTGAAACACTGCGCAATGGATTAGCCGCTGCGACGACGTTATACCCGTCTTTTTGCAGGATCCGGGTGACACCATTCCAGCTAGAAGAGTCAGCAAAGGCACCATGGACCAGGACAACAGTGGGCTTTGCGGTTTCGGCGACAGCACTGGCAGACAGCAGAGCGGTGGCAATGGCGAGGGAGGCAGCAAATTTAGACATAATAGTTTCTCTCTTCAACGGTTGTATGTTCGTGCGCAATTTGTTTGTGCACGATTTGTTTGTGTGCAAATCAATTTAGTACTCCTTTTTGTCGTTGTCAATCGCTTGCAATTAAATCGCACACAAATTATTTTAGAGGCACTGGAGGACATATGACTAAAGACATCAATACCGGAGATTTACTCCCGGATGTGCACGGCATGCTCTGCTTCTCTCTCTACTCCGCGGGACATGCTTTTACGCAGCTCTATCGTCCAATGCTCGATAAGCTGGGATTAACCTATCCCCAGTACCTGGTGATGATCACGTTGTGGAATCAGGATGGACGTACTGTGAAGGAACTGAGTGGAATACTCTTCCTTGAGTCCAGCACGCTGACTCCTCTACTCAAGCGGCTGGAGACGGCGGGCTTGATCACCCGGACACGCAATCCGAAGGATGAACGTGAAGTGCTTATTCATCTCACAGAGAAGGGGAACAGATTGAAAATTGAGGCCAGCAATATCACGCGCTGTATTGTGGATACTCTTGAGATGGATGCGGATGTGGTTGCTGACATCAAAGCCTCAGTCGATAAGATCCGTGATCAGATACATCGTGCACATAAACCGGATATCTGATGATGCTATAAAGCAATATGGCCCTACATAACATTAAGTTATAGGGGCGTATGGAGCTGCATGACAAGGTCATCGGGCATTATCTGAACATAAAACACTATCACTAAGTTGGAGTCATTACCTGGTCAAAGCTACTTATCCGGATATAGCCAATACGTTGACCTTTCATACGCCTCCAATACTGAATGTGTCAGAAAAGAATCCATGACCTTTAATCACCAGTGTCAATAAATAGTAATAGTGACTTTACTCTGACAGTTTTCATTATCAGGCCTGACGTCAGATTAGGGTATATCCTAAATGGGCATAAGCAATATTAAGGAACCTGAGCGGCGTACGGATACTTTAGCCATACCTCGCCACTATTCGGGTTGCCCCACTACGCCGGAATTGACAAGCGGTCGAAGCACCATGAGGGCCACGCCATACAGAACCGTTCCAAGGGCTGCAACCCAAAGCGACCCGTTGGCATAACCGATACCGGCCAGGCTGGCCGATAGGGCTATCCCGATGTGCATCAGGCTCATGCCCAGAGCGATCAGAGCTCCGCGTCGTGCAGGAGCCAGTCTGGCGATGTGGTATTGCAGGGCGGGAGAACCCACTCCCCCCGCAAGCGCCCATAACGGCAATGCAATCAGCAAGGACCATGGCAGTGCACTTGCTACTGAAAATACCATTACATTCATGACCAAGCATATAACTAGGGCGATGCGCATGACGCGCCGCCCATCGCCGAGGTATGAAATCATCACGGGCATCATGAAATTGCCCGCCATACTGAGGACCCCGAGCAAGACGTACGTCAATCCGATGATGCCTGTTCCGTACCCAGCAACATCGCGCAAGCGCTCACCGATTAGCGTAAAAATGCCGATGCCACCGCCAAGCCCAAAACCCATTGCGATCAGAGCACCCAAGGCCCCCGGTACAAGCAAGGGGGCTTTGGGCTTAGGCTTCGTGATAACGACTACCGAATGCGATTGTGGTTTGATCACGAATGTCAGCGCCGCAAAAGGCACAGCTGCAAGGCCAAGCGCGATAAAGGCCACCCGCCAGGAGAACAGCGCGGTCAGTAGCGCCCCCAAACCAGGACTCATGATCATGCCAAGCGTCAAACCGGCCGAAACGAAGGCTATTCTACGCACCGCGTTGGTGCCCCCTGCATCGCTGGCGATCGCAAAAGCAACCGGCAGCATCCCGGCACTCGCCGCGCCGGTCAGCACGCGAAAGAACATCGCCATTTCAAACGTCGCAGCGAGGCCAGTCTCCAGAGAGGCTGCGGCGAAGAGAATTGACGCCGGGATGAGAATCCTCATTCTTCCATACCGATCCGACAACACGCCGAAAAAGAATGCACAAGCCGCATTGGCCAAGCTGTAGGCCGTGACAAAGAACGCCACGCTTTCCGGCCTCACGGATAAGTCGTTGCCGACTGGTGTGAGAATGGGCCCGAGCAGTAGTTCATCGGCACCGATGAGGAACGCGATGAAGAACAACATGATATTTTGGGTCCAAATCACTGTAGCTCCTCAACAAGTCGTGGTGATGGTCTTATCGTTGCGCAGAAATCAAAACCATCATGGGACGCTCCACCTCTTCGGCCAGCGCCGGGTTTGCTTTGATTTGTTCCTCAGTTGGTCCCCATTCATTGACATTGCGAATAGCAAAACCAGTAGTTATCAGCGTGTTAAGCGTGGTGCCCAAGGTCCGATGGTATTTTACCACCCCGTCAGCCAGCCAGTTGCTGACGCGCTTACCTTCATTTTGATAGTTGTTGACTGCCCACGACCGCTGACCTTCATCATCGGTAAGCCAGCCCTGACGTACCGGGCAGGTGTAGATTGGGTGCTCGGTAGTGAAGACAAACCAGCCGCCGGGTTGCAGCGCCTGATAGATGGTGGCAAATATCGGAGCGAGGTCGGGCAGGTAATGCAGAGCCAACTGGCTGTATACCAAATCGGTTGCCTGGCTCGGCAGTGCGAGCTGTTCAAGATCTCCGCGTTGATAGCAGATGCCGTTGTCATCGGTGAGCTCCCGTGCCCGTGCTAGCATTTTTTTAGACAAGTCGACACCGAGTACCTCGGCGGCTCCTGCCTCTCGCGCACTGCGGCAAAACCAACCGTACCCACAACCGAGATCGATGACCCGTTTTCCGGACAGATCCGGGAGCATGGCCTGAATAGAAGCCCACTCCGGGGCGGCCTCCAAACCGAACTGAGAGCGTGGCAGTTGGGCATAACTATCGAAAAAGGCCTGATTGTCGTAAATGTTTTGAGACATATTGAACTCCGAAAGAAATTTAGATCGCCTCAAAAATGAGACAAAAAAAAGCGAGCAAGGGAAAGCCCTGCTCGCTCTATGAAGCTGCCTTCAGGCAGCTTCAACGAAAAGGGCCTAGGATGAATTATCATCCTAGGCCCTGATTAATCGCCACACACATAGCCACCTCTATCTTTACAGACGAGGCACACGAACATCGTGGCGATAAATATAAGGAGGCTAAAACTCCTGCTCAGGCTCTGAACAACACTTCATCGCAAGCAATTGTCAGAGCTAACTCGGGTAACCAGCTGATCTGAATCGTACGTATTTTGCATACCAAGCCAATCAAATAGAATAGGTGATTATGCGCGATTTTTAACGCTTTTAGCGAAAAAAGTCAATTGGCGTTTTCTGTTATGTGGTGCGAGATTCTGTGGCTGCGCCGATGCTGACCAGCTCGCTCTCCGTTTATCATTATGGACTAGCCCGATAGGCGCTAAGAAGCACAAGGTTAGCGTACGTTTCCGTACGGTTGGGCTTCAGACCCCTTCTCTTACCATTAAGGCGCACATAAGGTGCGTCGCACTGCTTAAAAGCACCAATATAGATCATGCTGGTAATCTGAAGACGCCCATTATTTGCGCATGTTCAGCCATTACCGCATTGAAATTCGCACCACCATTGATCTTAATCGTCTGTAATGCGGACTTTTCTTCCCCATTGCCTGTATACCTACTCTGGTATAGTTCTTGCTATGTCGATATATATTTAATTATATAGCGAGGCAGCCATGACTTCCCAGCGCCAACAAGCGACGAAAAGCGTTTGCCCTTACTGCGGGGTTGGCTGCGGCATCGTGATGGCCGTGGAAAATAACCGGGTGACCAAGGTCAGTGGCGACAAACACCATCCCACCAACTTCGGCCGGCTCTGTACCAAAGGTTTTACCTGTGGTGAAGCAATTGCCGAATCCGGACGGCTGGACGCGGCCTATATCCGCCAGGCGCGCGGACGTGATCCGGTGCGCACCGACATGGATACGGCCATCAACGAGGCCGCCCGCCGCTTGCGCGCCATCCTCGACAGTCACGGCCCCGATGCGCTGGCGCTGTATGTGTCCGGGCAGATGTCCCTGGAGGCCCAGTATCTCGCCAACAAGCTGTGCAAAGGCTTCATCCGCACCAACAACATCGAATCGAATTCCCGGCTGTGCATGGCCAGCGCCGGCAGCGGCTACAAGCTGTCCCTGGGCGCCGATGGGCCACCGGGCTCCTATCAGGATTTTGATCAGGCCAACCTGTTCTTTGTGATCGGCGCCAATATGGCCGACTGCCACCCAATCCTGTTCCTGCGCATGATGGATCGGGTCAAAGCCGGCGCCAAACTGATCGTCGTGGATCCGCGCCGCAATGCCACGGCGGAAAAGGCCAGTCTGTATTTACAGATCAGGCCCGGCACCGATCTGGCGCTGCTCAATGGCCTGCTGCATCTGCTGGTGGCGAATGGCCACATCGACCAATCCTTCATTGATGAATTCACCGAAGGCTGGGATGTCATGCCAGCCTTCCTGGAGGACTATCCGCCGGAGCGAGTGGCCGATATTACCGGCTTGCCGGAGACCGATATCCGCACCGCGGCGCAACTGATCGGCGACGCCAGGGACTGGATGAGCTGCTGGACCATGGGCCTTAACCAAAGCACCCATGGCACCTGGAATACCAATGCCATCTGCAACTTGCATCTGGCCACCGGTGCCATCTGCCGTCCCGGTACCGGGCCGTTCTCCCTCACCGGTCAGCCCAACGCCATGGGTGGTCGTGAAATGGGTTACATGGGGCCGGGCCTACCGGGGCAACGGTCAGTGTTGGTGGAACAGGATCGCGTTTTTGTCGAAAACGCCTGGGGGCTTCCCGCGGGTACGCTGCGCACGGAGGTGGGTGGCGGCACCGTGGCCATGTTCGAAGACTGATGGCGGGCAGGATCAAGGCCTGCTGGATCATCTGCACCAATCCGGTGGCCACCGTGCCCAATCGCCAGAACGTGATTGCCGGTTTGCAGGCGGCGGAACTGGTGATCACCCAGGATGCCTTTCTGGACACGGAAACCAATCGTTACGCCGACATTCTGCTGCCGGGCGCGCTGTGGGCGGAAGCCGAAGGGGTGATGATCAATTCCGAACGCAATATGACGCTGATGCAAAAGGCGGTGGAGCCCCCCGGCGAGAGCCTGCCCGATTGGCAAATCATCGCCAGAGTCGCCTGTGCCATGGGCTTCGAGGATGCATTCAGCTACGCATCCGCTGCCGAGGTATTCGAGGAAATCAAACAATTCTGGAACCCAGCCACGGGGTATGACATTCGCGGCGCCAGTCACGCTGCACTGAGAGAATCCCCATTGCAATGGCCTTGCGCGCCGCAGGCGGCCAGTGACCGCAATCCCATCCGTTACCTGAACAATGGTGTCAGTCAAACGCTGGCGGTGCATGAGGATGGTAGCCGACCGCGTATCGTGTTTGCCACGAAAAGCGGCAAGGGGGTATTCCTGGCTCGACCCCATGGCGATCCAGCGGACATGCCTGACAGCGATTTTCCTTTCGTGCTCAACACCGGGCGCCTGCAACATCAATGGCACACGCTGACCAAAACCGGCAAGGTTCCCAAGCTCAACAAACTCAATCCGGGACCCTTTATTGAAATTCATCCCGAGGATGCGGCCGACCTGGGCATCCAGGATCAGACGTCGGTCGAAATCCGATCCCGCCGGGGCCGCGCCATCTTGCCCGCTGTGGTCACCGACCGGGTACGCCCCGGCAACTGTTTTGCACCGTTTCATTGGAACGATGTGTTCGGTGAGGAGCTGGCTATCAATGCCGTGACCAGCGATGCAATCGACCCCATTTCCAAGCAGCCGGAATTCAAATTCAGCGCAGTGGCGTTGAGCCCCGTCAGCCCGCCGAAACCCACTGCAAACATCCATGTTACACAACAGCAACAATCCGGCACGGCGATGAATGCCTCCGCGCCAGCGCTGTTTACCCGAGAACTCGATATGACTGTCATTCACTCTCTGGCTCAACTATTGGGCCTTGCGGAGCCACCCTCCATAGCGTTAGTCCCCGATGAAAAACTCTACCTGCAAGGGTACCTACTTGGTTTGCAACAGGATGCCAGTCGCTTACAGGGTGGTGTGCCGACCTTGCCCACCACAGCGCCTATCGCCCGTGAGCGCCGCTTGCTGATCGATGGCCTGTTGTCCGGTTTGTTTGCCCGCACCAGGTTGAATGACAGTGACCATCTTGCGCTGCCAACGGGTTTTGATGAGGTTGGCACCACGCCGGAAAAACCGAAAGTGCTGGTCCTCTGGGCTTCCCAGACCGGCAATGCCGAGGACGTTGCAGGCCAATGCCGTGACCGCTTGCGGGATCAGGGAATGGAAGTGCAACTGCTGGGCATGGATGGAGCCAATGTGGAAATGCTGGCGACCAGCCGCTGTGTACTGCTGTTGGCCAGCACCTTTGGCGACGGCGATCCACCGGATAACGGTGCTGCATTCTGGGACGCGCTGGCCGGTAGCCCGGCACGGCTGGAAAGCACAGAGTTCGCGGTGCTGGCCTTTGGCGATTCCAACTACGATCAGTTCTGTGGTTTCGGCCGCAAGCTGGACGCTCGCCTGGAGGCCATGGGTGCCCGGCGACTGATACCGCGGGTGGATTGCGAGCCCGATTTCGAGGACAGCGCCCGGCAGTGGCTTACCAGTGTAACAAAGGCGCTTGCGCGTGCGGCAACAGCGGCCAAAACCGCCGAAAGAATTCCGGTGTTAACGATTGGAGATAACGATCCCGATGAGGTACCGGAATTCACCCATGGAAAAGTACCGACTGCGAAAGTACAGGACGCCGCCCAGCAGTGGAGCCGGAAACAACCCTATCCCAGCCAACTGTTGCTCAATCAACCGCTGAATGGCAAAGGTTCGGGCAAGGACACGCGGCAATACGGCTTCGACCTGACGGGCAGCGGCCTGCAGTATGAAGCGGGCGATGCCCTCGGCGTATGGCCGCGCAATTGTCCCGCCCAGATCGGCACGCTTTGTCAGGCGCTGAGCCTGAATGAACAGGAGACTGTGGAGGTTTCGGGCAAAGGCGAGATAACACTGGCCGAGGCGCTGGCCAGCCACTACGAGATCGGCAACATCAGCAAAGATTTCCTGCGTTTCGTCGCTGCCCACAACGACAACCCCCGGCTTGTTGCATTGCTGGAGGATGACAGCAATGCGGCTTTGAAAAAGTGGTTGTGGGGGCGTCAGCTCATCGATGTTGTGCGGGCCTTTCCCATCAGGGTGAGCGCGCAGATATTTGTCGACGCACTCAAACGCTTGCAGCCCCGCTTGTATTCCATTGCCTCCAGCCCCAAAGCGCATCCGGACCAAGTGCATCTCACCGTGGGCACGATACGCTATGCCTTCGAGAACCAGGCGCGCAGCGGCGTGTGCTCGGGCTTTCTCGCGGATCGCGCCGGCGGGCAAGCGGTGCCGATTTTTGTGCAGAAATCCGGACATTTTCGCCTGCCCGCCGACCCGGACAGGCCGGTAATCATGGTGGGACCCGGCACCGGTATTGCACCCTTCCGGGGTTTTTTACAGGAACGGCAGATCACCGGCGCGAAAGGCAAGAACTGGCTGTTCTTTGGTGAGCAGCGTGCTGATACCGATTTCTATTACCAGGATGAGTTGGAAGCACTCCGGAAACAGCAAGTGCTTACGCGACTGGATACGGCGTTTTCCCGAGATCAGCATGAAAAAATTTACGTCCAGCATCGAATGATCGAACAGGGTGATGCCCTGTGGCAATGGTTGCAAGAAGGGGCCTATTTCTATATCTGCGGCGATGCCAGTCGCATGGCCAGGGATGTTGACATTGCGTTGCGGGACGTGGTGCAGTCACACGGTAAAATGAGTGCGGATAAAGCCGAGGAATATGTAAAAAACCTGGTGAGAGACAAGCGTTACTTGAAGGATGTCTATTGATACACCTCAGTCATCTTTTAGCAGAATGACACTGGGTGCCTTAAATAAGGCACAGGCTGCATCGCCTTCTTTCAGGTTCAACTCGGTTGCGCTGGTATTGGTGATGATCGCACTCACCGATTGGCTTTGTTGAATGAATCGAACTTTTGCTGAGTTGAAGGATCAGATCACGCATCTTCCCGACAACGCAGACCGTTCCGTGGCAAAGCAAAAGTTCAAAATCACCAACTGGCCCACCTACAATAAAGCCCTCATCAACCGTGGCTCCATAACTTTCTGGCTGGATGATGAAGCTATTCAGGCCTGGTATGAGTCGGCAACGCCTTCATCACGGGGAAGACCTCAGCGCTATTCTGACCTTGCCATCACGACTGTGCTGGTCATTAAACGCGTATTCAGGCTGACCCTGCGCGCTGCGCAGGGCTTTATTGATTCCATTTTTTCTCTGATGAACGTTCCGCTACGCTGCCCGGATTACAGCTGTGTCAGCAGGCGGGCAAAGTCGGTTAATGTCAGTTTCAAAACGCCCACCCGGGGTGAAATCGCACACCTGGTAATTGATTCCACCGGGCTGAAGGTCTTCGGTGAAGGCGAGTGGAAAGTCAAAAAGCATGGCCAGGAACGCCGCCGTATCTGGCGTAAGCTGCATCTCGCCGTTGACAGTAAAACACATGAAATCATCTGCGCTGACCTGTCGCTGAACAACGTTACGGACTCAGAGGCCTTCCCGGGTCTTATCCGGCAGACTCACAGAAAAATCAGGGCAGCATCGGCAGACGGCGCTTACGACACCCGGCTCTGTCACGATGAACTGCGGCGTAAGAAAATCAGCGCGCTTATCCCACCCCGAAAAGGTGCGGGTTACTGGCCCGGTGAATATGCAGACCGTAACCGTGCAGTGGCTAATCAGCGAATGACCGGGAGTAATGCGCGGTGGAAATGGACAACAGATTACAACCGTCGCTCGATAGCGGAAACGGCGATGTACCGGGTAAAACAGCTGTTCGGAGGTTCACTGACACTGCGTGACTACGATGGTCAGGTTGCGGAGGCTATGGCCCTGGTACGAGCGCTGAACAAAATGACGAAAGCAGGTATGCCTGAAAGCGTGCGTATTGCCTGAAAACACAACCCGCTACGGGGGAGACTTACCCGAAATCTGATTTATTCAACAAAGCCCTGACGTTCCTGGTGCAAGTTTTCCGCAGCACGTTAAGCATACTGGCACATTGCCTGCCGCATGGATTCATACGTTGTTATACGCTGCCCAAAACTTCTGCTGCATATTATCTGTTGTTTTTGTGGTGGGGCATCCTTCAGGTCGATACAACTTTCCCCCGTAGTTCCCTCACTGTTCGTTCAAGAACTACGGTGAAGTTTCATCTTATGAATACAGGATTTGCCCTAGCCAGCTCTAGCGCAGTGGTTATGCCCATTACGCGTCAATTAGCAGCACTGCGCCAAAAGCAATAAAGATATCTTCTCCGAAGAAAACTGCGATGTTGTCACACGCGGCGGCATGGGCTTTGATTTTGTCGCGAATATGCTGTGGGACTTCGCCGTATTCGTTCAGCGCCGCTCCTTCGGCCATCGAGGCCAGCAGCGGACGCACCGTCTGGACATGGCCGCCCAACGACATCAGCCCCAGCGCGGCCGTGGCTTCACGCGCAACAAAATAAAGCATCAGAATACGCGCCGAAGTGGCACTAGCGATCTTCGCCACCCAGGCCTGGGCGCGCTCCTTAAGCCCGTAATACTCCAGCAGACCAATGTCAGGTAGGATCAGAATGAAGGTGGCCAGCGAACGGCTCTTCACGAACTTCTCACCGAAGGTTTCCAGCAGCATGCCGAAATCCATACCGACCAGCAAACCCGTCGCCAGCCCCGTTACCACGACCACCAGCAGCGGGTTGAAGCGCAATGCAAAACCAATAACCACGCGACAGGTCAGCGCAGATGATTTCATGTGTTTTACTGTCAACGGCGAGATGCAGCTTACGCCAGATACGGCGGCGTTCCTGGCCATGCTTTTTGACTTTCCACTCGCCTTCACCGAAGACCTTCAGCCCGGTGGAATCAATCACCAGATGCGCGATTTCACCTCGGGTGAACGTTTTGAAACTGACATTAACCGACTTTGCGCGCCTGCTGACACTGGTGTAATCCGGGCAGCGCAACGGAACATTCATCAGTGTAAAAATGGAATCAATAAAACCCTGCGCAGCGCGCAGGGTCAGCCTGAATACGCGTTTAATGACCAGCACAGTCGTGATGGCAAGGTCAGAATAGCGCTGAGGTCTTCCCCGTGATGAAGGCGTTGACGACTCATACCAGGCCTGAATAGCTTCATCATCCAGCCAGAAAGTTATGGAGCCACGGTTGATGAGGGCTTTATTGTAGGTGGGCCAGTTGGTGATTTTGAACTTTTGCTTTGCCACGGAACGGTCTGCGTTGTCGGGAAGATGCGTGATATGATCCTTCAACTCAGCAAAAGTTCGATTTATTCAACAAAGCCTCCCGTCGATACAAAAGTGATATGGCAGATGATACTTGCGGTGTGTAAAGCTGATTTTCCATGTATTATTAATTATTTTTATTCAAAGGGAACAAAGGACTGAGAATAACGCATAATAGCAACTTGTCATTTTTTTGCACTGCATGTTGGGCAGGAATAATACCTGTCCGGTGCATGTATGAAGGGCTTTTTACATGGCAGGAAATAGTCTTTACAGTCAGCTTCCGGTATCCCGCCGAGAATTTCAACAGCCCTATTGACTTTGGGTGAGTAGTATTCCAGCGTATGCCCGCATTTATTAAAAAATCAACAATTATATTAAAATACATTTCTCTTATTGATTCTGTAGGGTTTTACGTGTCATATCCGAAAATGTGAATAGCATTGTTCACAACGACACTTTAGAGCAACATGGCGTATTTTTCACCGAGCCATTTACCTACCCTTTTTTTGTATTTGTCCCTTTTATCCACTCCAAACTATCGACAACTTTACGACCATGCAGAACTATTATTTGATATTTATTGGCATCAAATTACACTAACTTTATTGCACTTATCAGACTATTTAACTAGCTTACTTCGCTCTTTTTTTAAGCCCATTATTCGCATTCTCCTTAACGTATATCTGGTCCTGTTCTGTCGACCGGCAGGAAAAACCACTTCATGTTTTCAGAAAACTTAACTTTAACGAAGCATGCTCGGACACTTTTATTTTCCATCCTGAGTTAACCTTAATCAAATTACAATATCAAGGATGTGAAGTCTGTTAATTCATATAACATCCAGACATCGCCAAAATAATTTAATCTTCTCATATGAATCTTTAAGAGAAAATTCGAACCGTAAGTTTTTCATATTTCGCATGGGGATGAAACCTTCCAGAACATCAGCCATAATCTCGTAACCTCATGCATATACTTTGTGATCACGTCGTCCGGTATCATAGGTTATAAACCGGGGAAAGAGAACCACATTTGTCACCTCCACAAAGGCGGACATTTCTGTATCGAGGAGTATCTGAAAGCGTCATTAGACAGGGCCAAATAAGCCCTGACATAAGCTGGTTTAAATCTGGCCAGACTCCATAGATTGACCAGGAAATTCATCTGTATAGAGACGATGTTTTTCCTGAATAACTCAATATCGACGAGTTTATAAACAGACTGCTTCCCGCTCAATAATTCGGATGGCTCATTTGTTTTCATCTCGGTACTGTCAAAAGGTCTGCCGTACGTTTCAAACTTCAGTAACTGAGAGTCATCCAGGATTAATTTTATTAACTCATCCCATAAAACAGGCTTCCCGTTGACACGGGGAACTAGCAGGCTACCTGGTCTGGCTTCTGACAGGGCAATTCTATTTAGACGCGCATCAGTGGCGGGATGGAAAAAACGCTCCAGCAGGTTCTCCGGTATATAGCGGTAGTCCGACGCGAGATCACGAGGCAACACACTGAGTAGTTTTTTCTGACTACGTATCAACTGCAACTCCGAGCGGAGAAACGCCTTAATGACCGTGTCAGTCTGTTCGTTGGGTTGTACGTCCATACGCTCTCCAGAGTACTTTTAAATCGCGCTACATACGGTTACTTAAGGGCTGTTATTATATCAAAGCCATCTTAGAGATACTACCCAAAAAAAACAAGTACTAATATTATTAGATACTAAATTATAAAAAATCACTGTCCTTTTACCTTGTACTGGTACTTATAACATTAGGCACTTTTTATAGAAACTGCACAGTTTCGCTCGGTTTCATTAGTACCTTTTCATCAAAAAAGTACTAATGAGGATAGATTTTCATTAGTACTTTTTCCTGTGAAAGGTACTAATGGCAGGACTGGAATCCTACACTTTCATTAGTACTTTTTTTGCAAATAGTTACTTATGTATAAGGGTACCTATTACTGGTTAGCAAAAAAGTTACTTTTTCTATCTCCAAGTTTGCGTGAAGTGGTTTTCCGGGGATGGATCGCACACCGTGCGGGCCACAGGCAGAGGTTGTTGGACGTGCTCACAAAAAAGTTACTTTTTTTAGCCGACGGCATGAGCACAAAAAAATTTTAAAAAAAAATGCAAACGCCCTTGTTAGTTCAGAAAAATCTGTTTGGATTCCTGTAGTCTGTGTTGCTGGAGGAGTTGATATGAACCCGATAATTACGGCACATCAGGAAATCGTTATCGAGAACTCGGTTCGCTATATCGAGTTACTGAAATCGGAGGCTTCTAAAATTCTGGATGAATACTGGGAGGCCTGGAAGGCACGAAACCAACTGATATCCCAGACCACGTATGCAAACGGGGGAAGGTTTATACCTGGTCGTTTTGCTCCTGTGCTGAGAAAGGTTGGACCGTCGCAAAAACTGACAATTGTATGGAAAGATTTTTCGCCCAGGTTCAAAAACAAAATTGAACATCATGGCGTGGTTGTTAAACCTAAACTCGGAGGATACAGCGTTAGTTGTTTTAAAAATGCTCTGGACTGGGAACTGGAGATGATCCAGGAAACAGAAAACAAAATTAAACCAATCCGTGATCTCCTCGCGGAATTCCATCAACGAAAACTGGCCGACATCAAAAGACTGTAAAAACTGAAGAGGTTAATATAATGGCTGACAACGCATCCCCAAAAACTGAACCGCGCAATCAACGAAACACTGGCAATAACCGACCGTTAGGGATGGTCATTTCAAAACTAAAGCCACTTTCAAGTGAGTTCTATACGCACTTTCATGAAAAAAACAGAGCCTGCCTGCGCCAGTTTAACGCCATCTCCAATGCCATTTATAATATTTTCCGCCTGGTAGAAGGTGACCAGGCGACAAGCACTAAAGTTCAGAAATGGCTCTCCGGTGTTTACGAAGAACTGTCGGGTAATGTAAATACCTTCAAAGAGCAGATTGACAAAAATGTCGCCCGACTGCCTCTGGATGATTCTTCATTCGAAGGGTTCGACTATGGTGAATTTGAAATTCGCTGGAACCACCCAATGACCTATAAATTGCTGGATATTATCCAGACCATCAACGTCCTGACTCGTCAGGCACATCAGTTGTGGTTATACGGTCAGATATCACAACAGGTTCATGACCGAATTATCCTGCAACTCCTGAGCTCACTGCGGGTTGCGATGGACAACATAACTAAAATACTGAACGCTGAAAACCGCGTGAATGGAAAATACGACGCATTGCCATTCATTCAGTACATTAAGCGGTTTAAATCGGTGGAACTTTATATTGCCAGTCTCGAAACTAAAGCCCCTGTTCAGTCCGGTCACAGTGACAGTTCTGCTGATGCTGGCAGTGAGCCGACATTAAAACCAGAAGCAGCAGCTGGCACCGGTAAACCATCTGACAAAACACAGCCTTCTGCTACTCCTGTTTCGGTACAATAACTCACAGGTTGATATGAGTATTATATCCAGGATTTTTTTAAAAATTAGGGTCGCCCTCTTCGGAGGGCCTGACCACGATATTGTTTTTTATACAGATGATGAGTACGATATCCCGCACACGCCTAACAAGGATGTGCAAAGCTATCTTGATTGTCCAAGTAAGCCTGCGGGTATAACACTCTTTTCAGAGCGTGAGATTCTATCTGTACATGCTAACCGGTTACAGGAAATTAATATGTATATCGGTTTGCCAAATTCAGACCTGAGTGAGGAGGCCTATACCTTCACTAATCTGGTCATTAAGCCATTGATGGAATATACACGCTGGATATATCTTTTACCTGCGTCGGCTTTGTTGAATAAATCGAACTTTTGCTGAGTTGAAGGATCAGATCACGCATCTTCCCGACAACGCAGACCGTTCCGTGGCAAAGCAAAAGTTCAAAATCACCAACTGGCCCACCTACAATAAAGCCCTCATCAACCGTGGCTCCATAACTTTCTGGCTGGATGATGAAGCTATTCAGGCCTGGTATGAGTCGGCAACGCCTTCATCACGGGGAAGACCTCAGCGCTATTCTGATCTCGCCATCACCACCGTTCTGGTCATTAAATGCGTATTCCGGCTGACCCTGCGGGCTGCACAGGGTTTTATTGATTCCATTTTTACACTGATGAATGTTCCGTTGCGCTGCCCGGATTACACCAGTGTCAGCAGGCGCGCAAAGTCGGTTAATGTCAGTTTCAAAACGGCTTTGTTGAATAAATAAGATTTCGTGCGAACGACCCTGTAGCTGGCTGGATTTTCAGGCAATACGCACGCTTTCTGGCATCCCAGCCTTTGTCATCCTGTTCAACGCACGCACCATGGCCATAGCTTCCGCTACCTGACCATCGTAGTCACGCAGCATCAGTGAATCTCCCGACAACTGCTTCATTCTGTACATTGCCGTTTCCGCTATCGAGCGACGGTTATATTCCGTTGTCCATTTCCACCGTGCATTGCTTCCGCTCAGCCGCTGATTAGCAACGGCACGGTTGCGGTCTGCGTACTCACCGGGCCAGTAACCTGCTCCTTTTCGGGGAGGAATAAGCGCGCTGATTTTTTTGCGGCGCAGTTCATCGTGACAGAGCCGGGTGTCGTAAGCCCCGTCTGCCGCGGCTGCCCTGATTTTTCTGTGAGTCTGCCGGATAAGGCCCGGGAAGGCTTCTGAGTCCGTGACGTTATTCAGCGACAGGTCTGCACAGACAACTTCATGTGTGTTGCTGTCAACAGCAAGATGCAACTTTCGCCAGATACGACGGCGCTCTTTGCCGTGCTTTCTGACTTTCCATTCGCCTTCACCAAAGACCTTCAGCCCGGTGGAATCAATCACCAGGTGTGCGATTTCACCCCGGGTGGACGTTTTGAAACTGACATTAACCGACTTTGCCCGCTTACTGACACTGGTGTAATCCGGGCAGCGCAACGGAACGTTCATCAGGGCAAAAATGGAATCAATAAAACCCTGCGCAGCCCGCAGGGTCAGCCGGAATACGCGTTTAATCACCAGAACGGTGGTGATGGCGAGATCAGAATAGCGCTGGGGCCTTCCTCGTGATGAAGGCGTTGCCGACTCATACCAGGCCTGAATCGCCCCATCATCCAGCCAGAAAGTGAGGGAGCCACGGTTGATGAGAGCTTTGTTGTAGGTGGACCAGTTGGTGATTCTGAACTTTTGCTTTGCCACGGAATGGTCTGTGTTGTCGGGAGGATGCGTGATCTGATCCTTCAACTCAGCAAAAGTTCGATTTATTCAACAAAGCCACTAAGAGCCTCTTCATTCCCTGGCTTTACTACTTCGTCTGACATGGAAGCTTCCTTACAAATGAAATTAATCATAACTAAATCACCATCAGGTGATTTAGTTATATCTTTCGGTTATAGGAACCACTCAGGTTTTACACCGAAGCGCGCGGAAAGAGCTTTTATGTGAGTGATGGTCAAAGAGCGCTGCCCTGACAGGATTTGGCTGACCAATGATTTAGATCCGATCTCATCCTTAAGGTCTGAATAAGACAGCTTGTGCTGGTCAATCAGGGTTCGCAGAAGTGCAACGCCGACTGGTATTTCAGCAATAGCTTTGTTGAACTCAGCGAAACGAGGGCTGTTATCTTCATAGTCGGCAATCTTACTCGCCAGGAAGTCAATAAGTGGGTTCTCGTCGTCGTTCTCGATCAGATAATCCACCAGCTCCATCGCTTCGCGGTAATCGCTCTCGGAAGAACTGCCCCCTAGGAAGGGGACGGCAGCTACGAGTTGTTTGGTTGCTTCAATGGCTTTTGCAGTGTCGGTAATCATTCTTTGTTCTCCCTGTAATAGCGGGTCAACTTGTCGTAATCAGCGTGGGTTGCGATGTGCTTCACGTAAAAGCGCTTATTTACGAAATTGATATAGGCGATAACCCTCAAGTTGTTGCCCCCTACATCCAAAACCCACCACTTATTCCTGTACTTAAAATTATCCAGGCTCGGTATCAGAGTTAGCATCTCAGCTGGAGAAGAGAAGTCCGTCTCGCGCACTAAGCGGTACAACGCCCGAATGGCTAACGAATCGTTGGGATATCGCTTTGCCGCTTCCTCAAAAGGCTCTTTTGAAATTACGTGCATCTTGCGGTCGTTCCATCCGTTTACATTATGTGAACATTATAGCATCGCTCTTTGCCGTTTACAATATGTGAACGTTACCTTTGCATTTCACAACCTCGCCAAAATCCCCACTTAACCTGAATAGAGTGGACCTTAAGGGCATATGGGCCGTTTTGATGCGTGGCTAACCGACGAGTTAAGCCAAAAGCAGGAGGTGACCTGCTCCCCGTTGCTTTCCGGGCTACGTACCGCCGTATGTTTAGGCTCCAGTCCTACCATTCTGGCGAACTGACGCGTCTGATAAGAACGGTAGGCTGAACCGTTGTCTGTCAGCCACTCAACGGGGGATGTCGGCAGGCTGTTACCGAAGCGACGCTCCACGGCACCCAGCATGACGTCCTGCACGGTTTCACTGTCATATCCACCGTTACTGGCCGCCCAGTAAAGTGCCTCGCGATCGCAACAGTCCAGAGCGAACGTGACCCGCAGTTTTTCATCGTTATCACAGCTGAACTCGAAGCCGTCAGAGCACCACCGCTGGTTACTTTCTCCAACGGCCACTTTCCCTGTATGCGCCCGCTTCGAGGGCGGTATTTCCGGTTTACGCTCAAGCAGCAGCGCATTCTGACGCATGATGCGGTATACGCGTTTGGCATTGATCACCGCCATGTCGTCAGTTTCTGAGTAAGCGTACAGCGTGAACCGTCTGGTCATAATCTGAAGCATCCGACAAAGTGGTGTCCACCAAATAAGTAGTGGGAACCAAAGTGTCAGATATGCAGAAAAATATGACTCCCGGCAGGCGTAAAGGCTGCCCTAATTATTCTCCTGAGTTTAACATCTCAAAACTGGCGCTTGAAAATGGCATTAATGCCAATCTGCTCTTTAAATGGCGCCAGCAGTGGCGCGAGGGAAAGCTGCTATTACCTTCCTCTGAGAGTCCTCAGTTACTTCCTGTGACTCTCGATGCCACCGCCGTACAACCAGAACCGCCCGCTGAGGACTCAGAGCTCAGCATCAGCTGTGAGGTAACGTTCCGGCACGGGACACTCCGCCTCAACGGCACTGTCAGCGAAAAGCTTCTGACACTGCTGATACAGGAACTGAAGCGATGATCCCGCTAACAACAGGCACCAAAATCTGGCTGGTTGCCGGTATTACCGATATGAGAAACGGCTTCAACGGCCTGGCGGCAAAGGTGCAGACGGCGCTGAAAGACGAACCGATGTCCGGCCATGTCTTCATCTTCCGGGGCCGCAGCGGCAGTCAGGTTAAACTTCTGTGGTCCACCGGCGACGGGCTGTGCCTGCTGACCAAACGGCTGGAGCGCGGGCACTTCGCCTGGCCGTCAGCTTGCGATGGCAAAGTGTTCCTCACACCGGCACAGCTGGCGATGCTCCTTGAAGGTATCGACTGGCGGCAGCCTAAAAGACTGCTTACGTCACTGACTATGTTGTAGGCCTCTTTATCCTGGTCGACGCTGAATGAGCCTGGTAATATATCCGGTATGAACAGCTCACGTCCTGACGATATCGATGAACTGAAACGTCTCCTTGCCGAACAGGAGGCGCTGAATCGTGCCCTGCAGGAAAAACTGCACGAGCGTGAACGCGAAATAGACCATCTGCAGGCGCAGCTGGATAAACTTCGCCGGATGAACTTCGGCAGCCGTTCCGAAAAAGTCTCCCGCCGTATCGCACAAATGGAAGCCGATCTGAACCGGCTTCAGAAAGAGAGCGATACGCTGACCGGTCGGGTGGATGACCCGGCAGTACAGCGCACTCTGCGTCAGATCCGCACCCGCAAACCGTTCCCCGAATCACTCCCCCGCGATGAAAAACGCCTGCGGCCAGCGGGTTCCTGCTGCCCGGAGTGTGGTGGTGCGCTGAGTTACCTGGGTGAGGATGCCGCTGAACAGCTGGAGCTGATGCGCAGCGCCTTCCGGGTTATCCGGACAGTACGTGAAAAGCATGCCTGTATTCAGTGCGATGCCATCGTGCAGGCCCCCGCGCCTTCACGGCCCATCGAGCGGGGTATCGCAGGACCGGGGCTGCTGGCCCGCGTGCTGAGTTCAAAGTATGCAGAGCACACCCCGCTGTACGGGGTCTGAAGTCCAATGGAACGAAAACGTACGTTAGTGAAGTAACTATCTGATATATAAACATAATAGACGCAGAAAAATCGCTTAAGACGGCGTGTTTTTAATCAATAAATGGCATTTATCGGACATTGTTGTCTACAAATCGATTTTTCAGACATGTGTTTATCTCTTACCGTACGTTTTCGTACGGTTGGACCTCAAACCCTTTAAACGAACTTCCGCGTATTCACCGTAGACAGAACCCTGATGCGTGGCATCACTATGCCCGGGAATGTGGAATACACCTTGATAATCCAGCTCAGGGTGTGCGGTACGATCTACATGAAATGGCCATCGCTGCCGTCATCGCAGGACAAGGCGTAGCATTGGTTCCGCGTATGTATGTCGAGAATGAATTGCGTTGCGGTATGCTCGTTTCGCCCTGGCCAGCCTCAGGATGCCTGAGCAAAAAATTCTGTTTAGTAAAACCGACGGAAACGGGGATCAATGAGGCTGCGCTGGAAAGTTTTGAACGCTGGCTGCTTGCTGAAATTAATACTCTCACCAGCCTCAATGCTGAACGATGACATTCCGTCCGCTCCTCGCTGTGAGTTCAACCGATGGATGCAACCCATTGGTTAAATGCTCTGCGAGTGATTCATAGTATGGGGTTTTTCCTGGCCTATAGTAGTGCGGCCCCACAGTCCCATGTTTATATTTTTTAAGTCTGGACTTAGGCAGGCATTCGTTATTTGCGCTGACCTGCCAGTTCATGACAAAGCGCACCGATCTTTTCAACTGCATTGAGCAGCATGGACGAGGGTTCATTCGCACAATTTAACCTCAGGAAGTTCTGAAACTCGGCCCCTGGGGAAAACAGGAGGCCAGGACTGACACCAATGCCCAGCGCCAGCGCGCGACGGTGTACCACCAATGAATTCAGCGGATGCGGGAGTTCTATCCACAACAAGAAACCGGCTGTCGGCACGGTAACACGAGTGCCCTGTGGGAAGCTTGCCTTGACCCGGGCGATAACGGCTTGTACCCCCTCTGATATCCGGAACTTCAAGCGTCGTAAATGACGATCGTAGTCCCCACTTGCCAGTATATTGCTCGCGGCAGCCTCAAGCAGCGGTGCGCCAGCCCAATCCCCGGCCATGCGAGCCTGCAATACCTGAGTGTGATAGCGTCCTGCCGCAACCCACCCGATTCTCCAGCCCGGGGCAAGGGTTTTGGATAATGAACTGCAGTAGATCACACTCCCGCTCTGGTCGAACGCCTTGCAGGCCGGAGGACGCTGCCCTTCACCGGCCAGATCACCATACACATCGTCCTCAATTAAAGGGATGCCTGCACGTTCAATCAGAGCAACAAGTTCCTGCTTACGGGTGACGGGCATACTGGCACCGAGTGGGTTTTGCACCGTGGGCGAAGCCAGCACGGCTGCGGGACGGTGACGCTGAATAGCTTCATCCAGAGATGCCAGCAACAAGCCTTCAGCAGGATCCGTGGGGATTTGCAATGCCTTGAGGCCTAAGTCCTCAAGCAGCAGGAGCGTACCGAAGTAGGCAGGTTGCTCAATTGCCACTACGTCACCTGGCTGACATACAGCCCGCAGAGCCAGACGCAGTGCTTGCGTCGCTCCAGCCGTGATGACGAGATCATCCGAACCAAAACGGGCTCCCCACTGTGCAGCGCGTACGGCTATATTTCTGCGCAGGTCTGCCCTTCCCGGCGGCAGGCTGTAGCTCTGCCCGTGCGCGTCAAGGCGGCGGGTTGCAGTCTGTAGCGCCCGCTGTAGCGTGTTTGTTGGCAACCATATTGGATCGGGCAGCGCTGCACCAAGTGGCACCAGACGGGCTTCTGCGCTACTAAATAGTGAACGGGCTACTGCTGACATTGTCACGGGAACTGGGCCAGGTAAATCCTGGGAAGACGGCATGTTCTGAGATGTGTTTATCTGGCAAACGAAGTAGCCCGAACGCGGACGCGCTACAATCAGGCCCTCGGCCTCGAGACAACGGAGTGCTTCCAGTGCCGTTGGGAGGCTAACCTGCTCTCGTTCGGCCAGTTTACGTGCGGAGATCATCCTGTCGCCGACTCGCAATACACCTGATGCAAGGGTAAGGCGCAGCATTTCAGCAATCCGGCGGTAATGTGGGGACAACAGACGTGGAGCGGACATTGCGAACTGTACAGTCTGATTTTCGATAGATCTGACTATACAGACAATGATGTGGCCCTTCTATAGTGGTGCCGAACCCGCTCAATCAAGGAGGCATTATGCATAGCGATAACTTCGATCTTTCTGCTTATTTCCGTCGCATAAACTACACCGGGCATGCAGCCGCCGATACCGCCACGCTGCACGCGCTCATGCGTCATCAACTCTTTTCGGTGCCCTTCGAGAATCTGGATGTACAGGCTGGCAAAGTCGTATCCCTGGTACCCGAAGACATTGCAGATAAACTGCTACATCGAGGTCGTGGCGGATACTGCTATGAGGTTAATGGGCTATTTGCAATGGCATTGGACGCTTTAGGTATTACCTACCGTTTCGTTGCCGCTCGCCCGATGTTCTACCCGGCACGCCGACCGAAAACGCATATGGCATTAATTGCTGAAGTTGATGATCGCCTGTGGCTTTGCGATCTAGGGTTCGGCAGCTATGGTATTCGCGCGCCGCTCGCTATAGACATGACAGATACCGATATCGAACAGGATTTCGACACTTTCCGACTTATCCGTGACGTTAATAACGAGTATCTGCTACAAGCGAAGGTGGAGGGTGCATGGGCTAATCAATACAGTTTTGATCTGTCCCCCCAGGAGTGGATTGATTTCGTCCCGGCCAACTACCTCAATTCCACCCACCCTGATGCCATCTTTGTGCAAAAGTTACTGATCGTGCAGCACGCCCCCGAGGGTCGCCTGATTTTGCTAGGTAATTTGCTGAAGACGATCACCGCAGAGGGTATCGAAACGCAACAACTGATGGATGACGGTATTGCCCTGGCCCTGAAAAATCGCTTTGCTCTGCCTGTACCGCAATACATCGGGAAGAGCGCTTAATCCTGAGTACAGCCTTCCCTCTTTTTATTCTAATGAAATAGACAGAGGGCTGGCTGGCACGCCTGTCGCAGACTAGTCATTCACAAATGAGGGTCTGGATTTAGTTTTATTTCAGTTGCAACACCGATGCTAATTGACCATTCATTGAGCAGGTAATCAATGCCTGCTTTTCGCTCAAAGCTGCCTGTCAAAGTGGTCAAGCTTTTCCATAGCTCAGAGGTACCAAAAATCACCTTAACGAATGGAAGGGACTTCCCCTGGATATGCGCCTGATTAACTCTTGTGCAATCATGGGGTAAACATAGCCCCGGAGGGATTCGTTATGACCATCACTAGGCTTTGTTGAATAAATCGAACTTTTGCTGAGTTGAAGGATCAGATCACGCATCTTCCCGACAACGCAGACCGTTCCGTGGCAAAGCAAAAGTTCAAAATCACCAACTGGCCCACCTACAATAAAGCCCTCATCAACCGTGGCTCCATAACTTTCTGGCTGGATGATGAAGCTATTCAGGCCTGGTATGAGTCAGCAACACCTTCTTCACGAGGCAGACCTCAGCGCTATTCTGACCTTGCCATCACGACTGTGCTGGTCATTAAACGCGTATTCAGGCTGACCCTGCGCGCTGCGCAGGGCTTTATTGATTCCATTTTTTCTCTGATGAACGTTCCGCTACGCTGCCCGGATTACAGCTGTGTCAGCAGGCGGGCAAAGTCGGTTAATGTCAGTTTCAAAACGCCCACCCGGGGTGAAATCGCACACCTGGTAATTGATTCCACCGGGCTGAAGGTCTTCGGTGAAGGCGAGTGGAAAGTCAAAAAGCATGGCCAGGAACGCCGCCGTATCTGGCGTAAGCTGCATCTCGCCGTTGACAGTAAAACACATGAAATCATCTGCGCTGACCTGTCGCTGAACAACGTTACGGACTCAGAGGCCTTCCCCGGGTTAATCCGGCAAACCCACCGGAAAATCAGGTCAGCCGCCGCCGATGGCGCTTACGACACCCGGCTATGTCACGATGAACTGCGGCGTAAGAAAATCAGCGCGCTTATCCCTCCCCGAAAAGGTGCGGGTTACTGGCCCGGTGAATATGCAGACCGTAACCGTGCAGTGGCTAATCAGCGAATGACCGGGAGTAATGCGCGGTGGAAATGGACAACAGATTACAACCGTCGCTCGATAGCGGAAACGGCGATGTACCGGGTAAAACAGCTGTTCGGGGGTTCACTGACGCTGCGTGACTACGATGGTCAGGTTGCGGAGGCTATGGCCCTGGTACGAGCGCTGAACAAAATGACGAAAGCAGGTATGCCTGAAAGCGTGCGTATTGCCTGAAAACACAACCCGCTACGGGGGAGACTTACCCGAAATCTGATTTATTCAACAAAGCCGTAAGGAGTTCCTCGGTAACTTTGATAAAACGCTACAGGAAGCCTCGATTAAACACATCTGGACCTATCCGTACACACCGAAAATGAATGCGACCTGTGAGCGATTTAACCGGACACTTAGAGAACAATTTTTTGAATTCAATGAATTGTTGCTTTTTGAGGACCTGAATTTGTTTAATCAAAGAATGGCTGAATATCTGGTGCTGTATAACAGCAAAAGGCCACATAAATCACTCGAACTGATGACGCCAGTGGACTATATTTTACGTGAGAGTAAAAATTGCAATATGTGGTGGACCCATACATCTCCTTGCCTTACGGCAGCTAAGAGGCTACTCTGTTGGTGTCTAGTCAAGCAGATGGCCTCGTGTGGTTGGTTAATGAAAATTAACGTCCTACGGGGCTTTCTTCTTTCTGCCTCACAACATCAAAACACTCAAACATCATGAGGCAAAAAGCCTCAAGCGCCGACACCATTATACCGTGTTTACTCCCATCCTCCCAGGGCTAATAAGCTGGTAAGTTAATAACTTTTAAGATGGTTTCCGCCGTGTTTCTGCCCTGCATCCCGGCATCTGCTGGAGTTCAGTCATGAATTTTCCCCTCAGTCGATATGCTCCGGTTACCACTTCTGCGCCGTCCAGTGTAGCGGTTCTGTGCAGACGCAATGTAGTGCCAGAACAACCCCCTTGTTCGCCGGCTGCGCCCATGTCTGATGTTAACCAAACGACTCAGCTACCAGATTGAAGATTTACGCCCAAATAGAGGTCTACGCCTATGACAAAATTCTCCAGGCAATATCAGATATCAGTAGCGTCATATCCGAAAGAGATTTTTAAAGTCACTTTTCCTGATTGTATTTCTTTCAAAATTTAATGAAGGTAAGGTTATTTAGCCAATTGACGCGCCACTTGAATAAGTTATTATTACTTACAGTCACTCTGAACTATCAGCAATTTTACAGGCTCAACAATGCCTGTAGAAATATCTTTGTATCGGTATTATTTTAAGGAATCAATTATGACACTCACTGCATATTACCAGCTAAGGAATACAAAGGCCGCAGGTCTTGGTTTCGAATTGCTGACCAGTGAACCGGGAGCCTTTATTGTGCTGGAAGAAAGCAGTTATGAGAAACCGTATGAAATTGCCCGCTATGGGCATAATGGGAGTGCAGGCGCTCGTTCGAATGCGTTCAGTTGCGCGATGAATAAAGCCCGTAGCCTGCAGAATTACAGTGGAGCAAAGCTGGATTACAACGTTTACGAAGAAACTGCCTGAATCATCCTGTAATAGCTGTGTGTAGTCTTTGCCCGCCGCTGACGGGCTTTTTTATGTGACACCGGACAGGAGCGCCAGGCATCATGACAACGCCCTCTCCTCCTTTGCTTCACTTCCTGTCAGGTTTAAGACGACTATCAAACCGGAACGGTATCTGTTGAGCCTTCTGCACGATCCCGTAAAACTCAGGGTGCTCAGGATTTAACAGATAATTGAACTCTACCGGCGATAAGGCTGAGGGAACACGCAGTGCAACCGAGCTCCTGGTAAATGACCAGGCATCTCCGTAATCAGCCAGTTCCTGAGGCGCATCCTCATCAGCCCAGTTGTCCGGTAATTCATCCATGTTTGCGCTTTGGATCAGTTCATCAGGCACATCGATACTCAGTAGCGTGAAAGAGTCCATTATCTGTGCCGCATGCAGGTGTACCAGCGTCTCCAGCATCGTTAGTGAAGCCGTTTCGGAGACATATACCATTGACACCCCCACGCTATTCCAGCGCCCACCAGCCTCTTTCGCACCATATCCGGTCCAGGCCGTAGAAAGATACTTTGTTTTCGTCAGCCTGTAGAGGATCACGAGTACACCCCATGCTCCAGACGCGTAATCAGCTTAATGACCTCATAGGCTCCAGTTTCGGATGCCATCAGGTCTGCTGGCACTTTCCAGCTCAATGCCCGGTTAGGTTCGTTCAACCACTTCTGTGCGGCTTCCCTGTCGCCTTCAAACAAATCTACCACCCGATCAATGACGCGGATAATACGTACCAGACGTTCACTTTGTTCCGGGTTAAAACGTGCCTTCACACTGCGGCTAAATGTGGTTGACGGGATACCGGACATTTTTCTCAGGTCATTCTGGGTTATTCTGGCCCAGTCAGTTATCCGGTTCGCCACCTTCCCGTCCAGACCTTCATTTATTTGGCCCAGAAGCGCTACGCCATCAGCATTATTTAACCCGGCAACCTGCCAGAGGCGCTGTGGTCTGGCTGGAGTTGAGGACAAACTAAATGTTTTCATAGCAAACCTCCATTTGGTATTTTCATTATACCCAAATGGTAACACCAGAGCAAATATCAACCACCAGCAGACGGAAGGCATTTTTCCTGATTGCGATACTCAGAGTGTAGCGATCGGTATCGAGTCCCACCTCGTTGTGTAGGCTGGAGAGAGCATATCTCTCTTCATTGACCACGCCGGTGCGATGCCCCGACCGGCAAACCATACTTTGCCTTTGCCTGAGTTGTTTATCGTATCCAGTACGTTCATGAGCGCGTCACTGTTTGCATACGACCTCCCTTCATCAAATAACGATAGCTGGGTAACTCCGCAGGGAC
This sequence comes from Klebsiella sp. K4, assembly GCF_014596785.2. Classification (NCBI taxonomy): domain Bacteria; kingdom Pseudomonadati; phylum Pseudomonadota; class Gammaproteobacteria; order Enterobacterales; family Enterobacteriaceae; genus Klebsiella; species Klebsiella sp. K4. The sequence goes on along the minus strand of NZ_CP115022.1, from coordinate 30,782 downwards.
GGAAATCGTTGAGCATGACTCCCGCCTTTGCATAGTTATGTCCGTCTTTCCAGATTTTATCCAGAGCCCGGCCCGCCGCCGCGATAATGTCCCGCGTATCACGTGATGGAATGCAGAGCTGTTCGCTGGAGACTTTGCTGTAATAGGGTTCATGTTTTGAAAAAGTCGAGGTTTTTATGAAAGCTGATACCTGACCGCAGTACTGACGTTCCTGGCGCAATTTTTCCGCAGCACGTTCAGCATATTGGCAAATTGCCTGCCGCATGGATTCATACGTTGTTATACGCTGCCCGAAACATCAAGAAAAAGATTGTGCTCATTAAATGAACAGATTAGGCTTTCTATTGAAATTGATAGAAAAAAGAGGCTGCATAGCCTTTTTTTTCCTCACTTCTCATCCTTTAGGGGGGAATGGATCTTTTCCATGGGAGTCTCTATCTCTGATTTGTCCATTTGGTCGATGAATAACCAGTTCACTTTCCTGATTGCGGGAGATTGAACGAGCCGCATCTATTGCTTCCTGTTGTGTACGATGGGTAGATGTTACCCGTTCATTACCCTCTCCACGGCTTTGTTGAATAAATCGAACTTTTGCTGAGTTGAAGGATCAGATCACGCATCTTCCCGACAACGCAGACCGTTCCGTGGCAAAGCAAAAGTTCAAAATCACCAACTGGCCCACCTACAATAAAGCCCTCATCAACCGTGGCTCCATAACTTTCTGGCTGGATGATGAAGCTATTCAGGCCTGGTATGAGTCAGCAACACCTTCTTCACGAGGCAGACCTCAGCGCTATTCTGACCTTGCCATCACGACTGTGCTGGTCATTAAACGCGTATTCAGGCTGACCCTGCGCGCTGCGCAGGGCTTTATTGATTCCATTTTTTCTCTGATGAACGTTCCGCTACGCTGCCCGGATTACAGCTGTGTCAGCAGGCGGGCAAAGTCGGTTAATGTCAGTTTCAAAACGCCCACCCGGGGTGAAATCGCACACCTGGTAATTGATTCCACCGGGCTGAAGGTCTTCGGTGAAGGCGAGTGGAAAGTCAAAAAGCATGGCCAGGAACGCCGCCGTATCTGGCGTAAGCTGCATCTCGCCGTTGACAGTAAAACACATGAAATCATCTGCGCTGACCTGTCGCTGAACAATGTGACGGACTCAGAAGCCTTCCCGGGTCTTATCCGGCAGACTCACAGAAAAATCAGGGCAGCATCGGCAGACGGCGCTTACGACACCCGGCTCTGTCACGATGAACTGCGGCGTAAGAAAATCAGCGCGCTTATCCCACCCCGAAAAGGTGCGGGTTACTGGCCCGGTGAATATGCAGACCGTAACCGTGCAGTGGCTAATCAGCGAATGACCGGGAGTAATGCGCGGTGGAAATGGACAACAGATTACAACCGTCGCTCGATAGCGGAAACGGCGATGTACCGGGGCTTTGTTGAATAAATCGAACTTTTGCTGAGTTGAAGGATCAGATCACGCATCCTCCCGACAACACAGACCATTCCGTGGCAAAGCAAAAGTTCAGAATCACCAACTGGCCCACCTACAATAAAGCCCTCATCAACCGTGGCTCCATAACTTTCTGGCTGGATGATGAAGCTATTCAGGCCTGGTATGAGTCGGCAACGCCTTCATCACGGGGAAGACCTCAGCGCTATTCTGACCTTGCCATCACGACTGTGCTGGTCATTAAACGCGTATTCAGGCTGACCCTGCGCGCTGCGCAGGGCTTTATTGATTCCATTTTTTCTCTGATGAACGTTCCGCTACGCTGCCCGGATTACAGCTGTGTCAGCAGGCGGGCAAAGTCGGTTAATGTCAGTTTCAAAACGCCCACCCGGGGTGAAATCGCACACCTGGTAATTGATTCCACCGGGCTGAAGGTCTTCGGTGAAGGCGAGTGGAAAGTCAAAAAGCATGGCCAGGAACGCCGCCGTATCTGGCGTAAGCTGCATCTCGCCGTTGACAGTAAAACACATGAAATCATCTGCGCTGACCTGTCGCTGAACAACGTTACGGACTCAGAGGCCTTCCCGGGTCTTATCCGGCAGACTCACAGAAAAATCAGGGCAGCATCGGCAGACGGCGCTTACGACACCCGGCTCTGTCACGATGAACTGCGGCGTAAGAAAATCAGCGCGCTTATCCCACCCCGAAAAGGTGCGGGTTACTGGCCCGGTGAATATGCAGACCGTAACCGTGCAGTGGCTAATCAGCGAATGACCGGGAGTAATGCGCGGTGGAAATGGACAACAGATTACAACCGTCGCTCGATAGCGGAAACGGCGATGTACCGGGTAAAACAGCTGTTCGGAGGTTCACTGACACTGCGTGACTACGATGGTCAGGTTGCGGAGGCTATGGCCCTGGTACGAGCGCTGAACAAAATGACGAAAGCAGGTATGCCTGAAAGCGTGCGTATTGCCTGAAAACACAACCCGCTACGGGGGAGACTTACCCGAAATCTGATTTATTCAACAAAGCCCATAGCGGACAGAAAGCAAGACCCCAAGGTCCGCTATGAGCGATAAGCAGACGTGACATAATCGTATTATCCACCCTTACGAGCATTCCATTCGTCACGGGTAATTTCCCATAGCTCAGAATCCAGAATACCGCTGACATACGCTTTCTTTTCAGTCCTGATGAGCCGCATGCCACTGCTTTCTGAAATACGTTTGGAACGGTTATTGAGAGCCGCTTTCGGCGCACGCAATACAGTCTTATTTAAAGAATTAAACCAATAATCTGTAGCTGCATTACAGGCCTCGCGCATAAATCCTTTTCCCTGATGCTCCGGAGCTAACCAAAATCCTCGATTATTATCCTCAACATCATACAGACAGATTAAACCTACCAGGTTGTCAGGTGTTTCACGATGTCTGATAGTCCAGATCCAAGCGATTCCATTTGCTATATCAGGCAAGGCCACGTTATTGACATAATTCTCGGCACCATTATCCGGATAGGGCCATGGTACTGATGAAACCATGTACCGAACAATCTCCCAGCGAGGATAAAGTTTTTGAATTTGTGAGGAATCATCTGAGGATAATGGTTTTAACAGTAAGCGTTCTGTATAGAGTATAGGTATTGGCATCCGCGCTTTTCCTTCCTGAGCATAGTGTCTATTATTGTTTAAGCCATTAAATAGCTATCTCAATGTAGCTTGATATATAGAAAACATCCATACAATTGGTGGTGCGGTTAACAAAAAGACAGGGGCAGTTTTTGACACAAAGCAGACGTTAAGACTACAGCATCGGGAAGCTTGCGAATGCCGCGTCAGCGGCATGGAGGCGCCAGCTGAAGTTGAATGGAGTACCGCGGGTAACTGGCGCCGTCGCCCGGCGCAGCCGGCTCCTGGTTCACAAATTCTGCCTGTCAGCCCCCTGCCCTGGTTAGCCTTAACCCGCTATCAGCAATGAAGAAATTAAGGTAATCCCTTTTAACCCCGGTGAGCGGGCTTTACGGCGTTTACGACGTAAAGGGCGTGATTCTGAATGTGATCCATTCATAATCAGCGCTACCTTTAGAGGTTGAATACCCAGCCCCTGGTAAACATAACGTTCCAGGGGGTACTTTACGATGAAGGATATTTTTACAGCGTAAATTCGTTTCCGGGTCCAGTGCCTAGGTTATTTACTATATAAGCATCTATTCTCTGATCAGCTTTGTTGAATAAATCGAACTTTTGCTGAGTTGAAGGATCAGATCACGCATCTTCCCGACAACGCAGACCGTTCCGTGGCAAAGCAAAAGTTCAAAATCACCAACTGGCCCACCTACAATAAAGCCCTCATCAACCGTGGCTCCATAACTTTCTGGCTGGATGATGAAGCTATTCAGGCCTGGTATGAGTCAGCAACGCCTTCATCACGAGGCAGACCTCAGCGCTATTCTGACCTTGCCATCACGACTGTGCTGGTCATTAAACGCGTATTCAGGCTGACCCTGCGCGCTGCGCAGGGCTTTATTGGTTCCATTTTTTCTCTGATGAACGTTCCGCTACGCTGCCCGGATTACAGCTGTGTCAGCAGGCGGGCAAAGTCGGTTAATGTCAGTTTCAAAACGCCCACCCGGGGTGAAATCGCACACCTGGTAATTGATTCCACCGGGCTGAAGGTCTTCGGTGAAGGCGAGTGGAAAGTCAAAAAGCATGGCCAGGAACGCCGCCGTATCTGGCGTAAGCTGCATCTCGCCGTTGACAGTAAAACACATGAAATCATCTGCGCTGACCTGTCGCTGAACAACGTTACGGACTCAGAGGCCTTCCCCGGGTTAATCCGGCAAACCCACCGGAAAATCAGGTCAGCATCGGCAGACGGCGCTTACGACACCCGGCTATGTCACGATGAACTGCGGCGTAAGAAAATCAGCGCGCTTATCCCTCCCCGAAAAGGTGCGGGTTACTGGCCCGGTGAATATGCAGACCGTAATCGTGCAGTGGCTAATCAGCGAATGACCGGGAGTAATGCGCGGTGGAAATGGACAACAGATTACAACCGTCGCTCGATAGCGGAAACGGCGATGTACCGGGTAAAACAGCTGTTCGGGGGTTCACTGACACTGCGTGACTACGATGGTCAGGTTGCGGAGGCTATGGCCCTGGTATGAGCGCTGAACAAAATGACGAAAGCAGGTATGCCTGAAAGCGTGCGTATTGCCTGAAAACACAACCCGCTACGGGGGAGACTTACCCGAAATCTGATTTATTCAACAAAGCCCCCTTAAGGACAAAATCGCTATTGATCTGACCAAGAATAAAATCCTGCGCTAATTCTGTCTCAGAGCAAACGTTCCCCCAGCAATAACAGCTGCCGGGGGAATGACGCCATTACAGCAGTACTTTGGCTTTAGCAACCACGTTGTCGACGGTGAAGCCGAACTCTTCGAACAGCTGCTCAGCCGGTGCAGACTCACCGAAGGTGGTCATGCCAACGATAGCGCCGTTCAGGCCAACGTATTTGAACCAGTAGTCAGCGATACCGGCTTCTACCGCGACGCGGGCAGAAACGGCTTTCGGCAGTACGGATTCGCGATAAGCGGCATCCTGCTTGTCGAACGCGTCGGTGGACGGCATGGAGACCACGCGCGCCTTCACGCCTTCGGCAGTCAGTTTGTCCCACGCGGCCACTGCCAGCTCCACTTCGGAACCGGTGGCGATGAAGATCAGCTCCGGCTGGCCGGCACAATCTTTCAGCACGTAACCGCCGCGGGCCACGTTTGCCAGCTGCTCTGCGGTACGCTCCTGCTGCGCCAGGTTCTGACGGGACAGAATCAGCGCGGTCGGGCCGTCGTGACGCTCTACGCCATATTTCCACGCAATCGCGGATTCAACCTGGTCACACGGACGCCAGGTGGACATGTTCGGGGTCACGCGCAGGGAAGCCACCTGCTCTACCGGCTGGTGAGTCGGGCCGTCTTCGCCCAGACCGATGGAGTCGTGGGTGTAGACCATCACCTGACGCTGTTTCATCAGCGCGGCCATACGTACCGCGTTACGCGCGTATTCCACGAACATCAGGAAGGTGGAGGTGTACGGCAGGAAACCGCCGTGCAGCGCGATACCGTTGGCGATAGCGGTCATACCGAATTCACGCACGCCGTAGTGAATGTAGTTACCGGCAGTGTCTTCGTTGATCGGCTTAGAACCAGACCACAGGGTCAGGTTGGACGGCGCCAGGTCAGCGGAGCCGCCGAGGAATTCCGGCAGCAGCGGGCCAAACGCTTCAATCGCGTTCTGCGAGGCTTTACGGCTGGCGATTTTCGCCGGGTTCGCCTGCAGCTTAGCGATGAATTCGTTAGCTTTGGCGTCGAAGTCAGACGGCATCTCACCTTTCATACGACGGGTGAATTCGGCCGCTTCCTGCGGGAAGGCCTTGGCATAGGCAGCGAACTTCTCATTCCATGCGGCTTCTTTTGCCTGGCCAGCTTCTTTGGCATCCCACTGAGCATAAATGTCAGACGGGATGTCAAACGGCGCGTGTTTCCAGCCCAGCGCTTCGCGGGTCAGCGCGATTTCTGCGTCGCCCAGCGGTGCGCCGTGGGAGTCGTGGGTACCGGCTTTGTTCGGCGAACCAAAACCAATGATGGTTTTGCACATCAGCAGGGACGGTTTGTCGGTGACCGCACGCGCTTCTTCTACTGCGCGTTTGATGGCGTCAGCGTCGTGACCGTCAACGCCGCGCACCACGTGCCAGCCATAGGCTTCAAAGCGTTTCGCGGTATCGTCGGTGAACCAGCCTTCAACGTGGCCGTCGATGGAGATGCCGTTGTCATCATAGAAGGCAACCAGTTTGCCCAGTTTCAGGGTACCGGCCAGGGAGCACACTTCGTGAGAGATGCCTTCCATCATGCAGCCGTCGCCCATGAAGGCGTAGGTGAAGTGGTCGACGATGTCGTGGCCCGGACGGTTGAACTGCGCCGCCAGGGTCTTCTCGGCGATAGCCATCCCGACCGCGTTAGCGATACCCTGGCCCAGCGGACCGGTGGTGGTTTCCACGCCCGCGGTGTAGCCGACTTCCGGGTGCCCCGGCGTCTTAGAGTGCAGCTGGCGGAAGTTTTTCAGCTCTTCAATCGGCAGATCGTAGCCAGTGAGGTGCAGCAGGCTGTAAATCAGCATCGAACCATGGCCATTTGACAACACAAAACGGTCACGGTCAGCCCAGGCCGGATTGTTCGGGTTATGGTTCAGGAAATCACGCCACAGCACTTCGGCAATGTCAGCCATACCCATCGGGGCACCCGGGTGGCCGGATTTGGCTTTCTGGACCGCATCCATGCTCAGTGCGCGCAGTACATTAGCTAAAGTTTTTCGAATTGAATTTTGCATCGTCATGCTATTCCCTGCTCTTTATAGCATTTCTCGGATTTGATTTTCTAACCGGATCTGGTCAGCGGCAAACAGGCGAATACCTTCCGCGAGTTTCTCTACAGCCATCGCGTCCTGGTGATGTTCCCAGAGAAATTCCGACTGCGTCATCGGTAACGGCGGCGTGTCGGTCACACAACCCGCTTCCAGACGGCGTGACAATGGTTCGTCAGTCACCGCCAATTCATCAAGAAGTGCCGGAGAAATCGTCAGCCGATCGCAGCCCGCCAGCGCCTGAATCTGCTCGAGACGGCGGAAGCTGGCGCCCATAACCACTGTCTGATAGCCGTGCGCCTTATAGTACTGATAGATATTGCGTACCGACGCTACTCCCGCATCTGTCTCCACGTCGTATTCTATCTGCGGCTGATTTTTCTGATACCAGTCGTAAATGCGCCCGACAAACGGCGAAATCAGGTATACCCCTGCCTCAGCACACGCTCGTGCCTGGGCGAAGGAAAACAACAGAGTCAGATTACAGTTAATTCCACTGCGCTCGAGCTCTTCAGCAGCACGGATTCCTTCCCATGTGGCGGCAAGTTTAATCAGGATACGCTCGCATCCCACGCCGTTTTGTTTATATAACTGTACAATCTTTCGTGCTTGCGATACGCACATTCCCCGATCCCAAGCATAACGGGCGTCAACTTCGGTGGAGATTCTCCCCGGCACGTGGCGCAGCACCTCAGTACCGATATCCACCGCCACTTGGTCACAGGCGTTCAGCAACTGAACCCTTTCATTACCGCCCTGCCTGCGTGCCTTACCGATGGCGTCGTTAATCAGTGGCTGGTACTGCGGCAATTGTGCGGCTTTCAACACCAGTGATGGGTTCGTTGTGGCATCCTGCGGAGCAAACTTTTTAATTGAGTCAATATCACCGGTATCAGCCACCACAGTGGTGATGGCCTTTAGGGCATTAAGCTGGTTCATGATTTATTCCTCGGCAAGAGAGTTATTCGCTGATTTTACTGGCCTGCTCGTAGTGGCTGATTTTCTCCACCTTCGGTAAAGATGCCCCCCCCTCAAATTCAGCAGTCAACCATGCATCAAGGATTTTCTTCGCCAGTTCCGGTCCTATCACTCGAGCACCCATGGTGATGATCTGTGCGTCGTTGCTCTTACGCGCGCGCTCGGCGGAGAAGGTGTCGTGACACTGCGCGGAACGGATATCTTCCACCTTGTTGGCCACAATATTCATACCTATGCCGGTGCCACAAAGCAGGATACCGCGGGTGTGCTTCTTATCTTTAATCGCCATGGCTACTGTCCAGGCTATATCTGGGTATATAGGATTTTTTACTCCACAGTCGTTGCTGTAGTCGGTCACTTCATAGTTGGTACTCTGCAAATGGGCAATAAGAAGTTCTTTTAATCCAACTGCCGCATCATCAGCACCAATCGCAATGCTCATAGTCATGTTTTTTGTCCTCCAGGAATACCTTGATACCAAAGTACAGTGATTGATCATATGTTCTGTAGCCAGAATACGTCCAGATGAACACAAAAACAAGTTTCGAACATATGTTTTATTTTTTTGACAACAGGGCTGCTTTGTTTGCGTGCCATAAAATCTTTATATTAACAAATAAATAACAAAAAAGAGCTAAATGACCAATTTAATGGCAAGTGCGGTCTACCGGACGATATTTTTTGATGGGCTTCACAATTACTAAACCTCGCACTGCGATCATTCATATGTTCATGTACATTTCATATGTATCAAGCAACGCAACTTCTTCATCACGCGATTAAGGGCAAACAAATGTGTGTATCCTGTGAAAACAAAGTAGTAATGGCAGATGGTATTCCTGAAACAATGAAAGCTGTGGTGGCATACGCCCCTTACGACTACCGTCTGCAGGACGTACCAGTACCGAAAATCGGTCCACATGAAATACTGGTGAAAGTAGAAGCGTGCGGCATCTGCGCTGGCGATACCAAGGCCTTTGACGGCGCACCGAGCTTCTGGGGTGATGAGAATCAACCTGCTTATATAAAGGCACCGATGATTCCGGGTCACGAATTCATCGGCCATGTGGTGGGCTACGGTCCGGGTGTGACCGACTTTAAACTGGGCGATCGTATTATTTCCGAGCAGATTGTGCCCTGTGAAAAGTGCCGTTTCTGCCAGCGCGGTCAGTACTGGATGTGTGAAAAACACGACCTGTATGGTTTCCAAAATAACGTCAACGGCGGTATGGCGCAGTACATGAAGTTCACGAAAGAAGGCCGTAACTATCACGTACCGGATGATATGCCGATTGAGAAAGCTATTCTGATTGAGCCTTATGCCTGCTCCCTACATGCGGTACAACGCGCAAACATTAAACTCGGCGACATTGTCGTGTTGGCGGGTGCTGGTACCCTCGGCCTCGGAATGGTCGGAGCTATTAAAAAGTCCGGCGCGGCGAAGTTGGTCGTGCTGGATCTTTCTGATGACCGTCTGGCGCTAGCGAAAAAATTTGGTGCCGACATCGTGTTGAATCCGAAGCGCGACAATGTGGTTGAACTCATCAAGGAAATGACCGAAGGGTACGGCTGCGATATTTACATTGAAGCAACCGGTGCACAACAGTCCGTTGATCAAGGACTTAAAATGATCCGCAAACTCGGCACTTTTGTGGAATTTTCAGTATTTAAAGATCCAGTAACCGTCGACTGGAGCATCATCAGTGACCGTAAAGAGCTGGACGTGCTGGGAGCGCACCTCGGCCCGTACTGCTACCCACTGGTCATCGAAGGCATTGCAAACGGAGACTTCCCGACTGAAGGTGTAGTGACACAGATCCTGCCGCTGTCCCAGTTCGCCGAAGGTTTCGAAATGATGAAACGTGGTGTAGGTTCCATTAAGGTCGTCCTGGACCCAAATCTATAATCCTGGCGCAATAAAAAAATAAACTTCCCGACCGTAGGCTGTGTCACTGCAGCCTGCTTTATAGAGGCACTAAACATGTTTATGTGGTTATCTCAGAAAACGGGCTTGCCGGTAAAACTGATTTGGGGTTATTTAGGGGTTATGGTGTTTATGATGGGGGAAGGGCTGGAGCAAGGATGGCTGTCGCCTTATCTGATTAAAAACGGTATGACGGTACAAGAATCAGCGCTGCTCTTCAGTGTATACGGCTTTGCCGCGGCCATTTCTGCGTGGTTCTCCGGCGTACTGGCTGAAATATACTCCCCCAAACGCGTGATGATTGTTGGACTGGCGCTGTTTATTGTTGGATCGGTGATTTTCCTACGCTACGGCCTGCCGAGTAACAATCTGGAAATTATGATCCCGACGTATGCGTTAAGAGGTCTCGGTTATCCACTTTTTGCTTATGGCTTTCTTGTGTGGGTAACCTATGAAGCGCCACCACAGCGTCTGGGTTCAGCAGTGGGTATCTTCTGGTTCGTTTACAGCGGCGGTCTGAGCGTATTGGGTGTGTTCTATTCAAGTATTGCCCTACCATACCTTGGTGAAATACACACACTGTGGAGCGCTCTGATTTTCGTGGTGCTGGGTGCATTGATTGCGTTAGTGTTGAACCGTAACAAAGAAGTTCAGAATGCAGGCAAGTCTAAGGATAAACTCTCTTTTAGCTACGTTAAAAAGGGCATAACCATTGCCTTTGAAAATCCCAAAGTCGGTCTGGGCGGCATTGTACGTACCATCAACACTGCCGGGGCCTATGGTTTTGTGGTCTTCATCCCAACTTATATGATGGATCTCGGCTTCACTCGTACTGAATGGTTACATATGTATGCCGCGCTATGGGGCGTCAACATTGTTTTTAATCTGATTCTAGGTGTGCTGAGTGATGGTGTAGGGTGGCGTAAAATTGTGCAGTGGTGCGGTTGTGTGGGTTGTGCAGTGACCTGCCTACTGTTTTACTACGTACCGTACTTTCTTGGTCCAAACTACTGGCTGACAGTGATTGCAGCCGGTATGTTCGGGGCCTGTCTGGCGGGTTACGTGCCACTGTCAGCAATGATGCCGTCATTGGCTCCAGAAAACCGCGGCGCAGCGATGTCCGTCTTGAACCTCGGAGCCGGTCTTAGCACCTTCTTTGGTCCAGCTATCGTCGGTGTATTTATCGGTAGCGTTGGTGCCTCCGGGGTTATTTGGATTTTCAGTGGCCTGTATATTGCCTCCGCCGTTATGATGAATTACATCCGACTTCCGAAAGAAGAGCCGGGGTATGTGAAAAAAACGGCCAAAGAATTTTGATGCTGTTAACGAATTAAATCCTGCGCGAATCAGTTTTTGGCTGATCCATGATAAATAGCGCAGGTCTTAAATTAAAGACTGATTATAATGTAAATACATTAAGGAATTATGATGAACAGAATTATCAATGACCCTGATTATGTTGTCGAAGATGCGTTGAAAGGCTATCTGAAAGCGCACCCGGAATATTTGGCTGCAACCGATAATTCACGTGTCATGAAATACCCTCAGGCTCCGATTCAGGGCAAGGTAGGAATTGTGACCGGCGGAGGCTCCGGTCATGAACCGGCCTTCCTGGGGTATGTTGGTAAGAACATGCTCGACGCGGTAGCAATTGGTGAAATTTTCTCTTCCCCGACAGCAGGAGCCTTCCTCGATGCATTTAAGTCTGCGGACAGCGGCGCGGGAGTGGCTTGCCTGTATGGCAACTATGCTGGCGATAATATGAACGTCAAGATGGCTATCAAAAAAGCCTCGGCATTAGGTATGACGGTGAAAACTGTCGTTGCGAACGACGATGTGGCCTCTGCTCCGGCCAGTGACAAGGCCAAACGCCGCGGCGTAGCCGGGGAAATCCTGATGTGGAAAGTCGGCGCAGCAGCTGCAGCCAAGGGCTATGACCTGGACAGCGTGATTGGTGCTGCGCAGAAAGCGATTGATAACTGCCACTCCATCGGAGTCGGTCTGTCTTCATGTACCATTCCGGCAGTGGGTCATCCGAATTTCCATATTGAAGACGGCACCATGGAAATAGGTATCGGTCATCACGGCGAGCCGGGGATTGAAGTCTCCCCTATCCAGAAGGCCTCAGGAATTGCAGCCGCTATGCTGGATTATATCACGACCGATATGACACCGAATGCAGGTGACGAAGTAGTAGTGCTAGTGTCCGGCCTCGGTGCTACGCCAGTGATGGAACTATATATCTACTACGCGGAAGTGGAAAAACTGCTCACCGCACAAGGGGTTCGTATTCATCGCCAGTATGTGGGTAACTACTTCACCTCGCTGGAGATGATGGGGGTTACCCTGACGGTTATGAAGGTGGATGCGGAACTGAAAGAATTAATGGATCTTCCAGTGCAGTCAATCGGTCTCACTCAGGTGGAGGTATAAGATGGGCACACAACTTTCAACGGCTCACGGTACCCAAATTACCAGCGATTTGATTTATATTATCGTCAGCAACCGTGAGTATCTGAGCGAGATTGATGGCGCAATTGGTGATGGCGACCACGGCATTAATATGGCCAAGGGGTTCTCCATCTGTGGCGACACGGTGAAAGGCAAAAATCTGACGCTGGCAGAGGGGTTCGATGCTATTTCCGACGCGCTGATGGAAGGTATCGGCGGCTCGATGGGGCCGTTGTACGGCAGCTTCTTCTTCGGTATGGCACAAGGCGCACGCGGCAAAAATGTACTGACCAAACACGATTTTTTGATAATGCTGGAAAACGGTCTGACCGAGCTACAGGACATCAGCAACGCACAGCCGGGTGATAAGTGCTTGATGGATACTCTCTGTCCGGCGATTGATGCCTTTCGTAAAGCACTCCAAAACGGAGCTACCTTTGACGAGGCGCTGGAAACGATGAAAACCGCAGCGGCAGCAGGACGCGATTCAACTCGCGACCTGATTGCAAAAATTGGTCGAGCCAGCCGACTAGGTGAACGCTCGCGCGGAGTGCTGGATGCCGGCGCCACCTCCTGCTGCTTACTGCTAACTCAATTAGCGGACACTACGCAGAAAGTGCTCGATCCGGCATAGCTATGTCTAACGATTACTTTCATAGCAGACGCCCTCTCCGGCGTCTGCTCGTCACATGAACTTCCTATCAACGACATCCTGCAGTATCCTGTTATTCATCTTTCTATGCCTGAAGCAATTGGCATCAGGTACGAGATATTACGCAGTTGATATCAACCACAATTAACCACAACTGCCGTAATATTTTTTATCATCTCCACAGCCCAGGAAGCGCTCTGAATGGATAAATCTCAAGTCTCACAAGAATATGAACTTCTTACTGAAATCGCTGTTGCTTATTATTGTGATGAAGTGACGCAGGAGGAAATCGCGAAAAAATTCGGATTTTCGCGCATTAAAGTGGGTCGACTGCTGAAACGGGCGAAAGAGGCAGGGATCGTAGAGATCAACGTCCGCTATCATCCAGTGTTCAGTGCCCAGCTTGAAAAGCAGCTCAAGGAGCGTTTTTCTATTAGCCGCGCTCTGATTGCACTAGATTATCCTGATGAGGAAGAACAGCGCCGTCAGGTCGCTTCGCTGGTATCCGGGTATCTGAATAATATCTTGAAGGATAATATGGTAGTAGCGGTAGGCCAGGGTCGTAATGTAGCAGCTGTAGCGGAAAAATCCGGTGCAATCTCGCGACGGGATTGTCGTTTTATATGCGGCACTGGTGGTACCCATCGTACTGGAGATGTCATTAATGCCGACCATATCAGCCGCCTGCTGGCGAAAAAATTTGGTGGCAGCAGCGAGTCACTATATGCACCAGCTTATGTGGAAAATATTCAGCTAAAAGAGATGTTATTGCAAAACACCACCGTTCGGGAGACTCTCGACCGGGCACGCAAGGCGGATATTGCACTTGTAGGCATTGGTGATATGAATGAAGACAGTTATATGGTCAAGCTGGGTTGGTTCACACCGCAGGAAATTAACGATGCCAGTTTAAATCAGGGCGTTATTGGAGATATTGCGGGTTATGATTTCTTTAATGCACAGGGCCATCATGTTAATACAGTGATGGATAATCGTGTTATTGGGCTGAATATTGAAGATCTGCGTCAGATCCCTTGCGTAATTGCCATTGCTTCAGAAGGGACCAAAGCGATGTCTATTATGGGGGCTTTACGCACTGGAGCGATTGATATTATCGCTACTAGTGTCAGAAACATTCGCACAGTTTTAAGTATGAGTCAGTAACGAGCCATGACAGAAGAACACCTTAGGAAGGTGCGAATAAGCAGGTCATTTCTTCCCAAGCTGACTCGCTGATTAAAATTTCGCGGATCTGGGCCGATTTTTTTCCCGCAAACACATCGAATCAGCCTATTTAGGCTATTTTTTCCACCATTTCTGGCGTTATTTCCGGTTTTTACTGAGATCTCTCCCACTGACGTATCATTTGGTCCACCCGAAACAGGTTGGCCAGGGTGAATAACATCGCCAGTTGGTTATCGTTTTTCAGCAGCCCCTTGTATGTAAGCGTCGTCTCAGCACCGTCTGGCAGATCCTGATATTCCTGAGAGGATAGTGGACACCAAATATGGTGGACGCTATCCATGAAATCATTAACCGCAGTGCGTAAAAAAAGCCCTAATTATCCCGTTGAGTTCAAAATCAAAATGGTTGAACTCTCGCATCGACCAGAGATCTCCGTAGCGCAACTCGCTCGTGAGCATGGGATCAACGATAATTTGCTGTTCAAGTGGCGCCAGTACTGGCGCGAAGGAAAACTACGTCCTCCTTCAACAACAGAAAACAACGTGCCTGAGCTGCTCCCGATAACACTTGATACCGAAGATGTTGTCCCTGCAACCTCCCCCCGGTCACAACCTGTAGCTGCTGCGGCACCTGAATCACTCAATATCAGCTGTGAAGTGACGTTCCGGCACGGATCACTCCGTCTGAATGGTGCCATCAGCGAAAATATCCTGAACCTGCTGATACGGGAGCTCAAACGTTGATCCCATTACCATCAGGGACAAAGATCTGGCTGGTCGCTGGCATCACCGATATGAGAAACGGCTTCAACGGCCTGGCGGCAAAGGTGCAGACGACGCTGAAAGACGATCCGATGTCAGGTCACGTTTTTATCTTCCGTGGGCGTAATGGCAGTCAGGTAAAGCTCCTCTGGTCTACCGGCGATGGACTGTGTCTGCTGACCAAACGGCTGGAGCGCGGCCGCTTCGCCTGGCCGTCAGCCCGGGATGGCAAAGTGTTCCTCACACCGGCACAGCTGGCGATGCTCCTTGAAGGTATCGACTGGCGGCAGCCTAAAAGACTGCTTACGTCACTGACTATGTTGTAGGCCTCTTTATCCTGGTCGACGCTGAATGAGCCTGGTAATATACCCGGTATGAACAGCTTACTTCCTGACAATATCGATGAACTGAAACGTCTCCTTGCCGAACAGGAGGCGCTGAACCGTGCCCTTCTGGAAAAGCTGAACGAGCGTGAACGCGAAATAGATCACCTGCAGGCGCAACTGGATAAGCTGCGCCGGATGAACTTCGGCAGCCGCTCCGAAAAAGTCTCCCGCCGTATCGCGCAGATGGAAGCCGACCTTAAGCAGTTGCAGAAAGAAAGCGATACCCTTACCGGCCGGGTGGATGACCCGGCCGTGCAGCGCCCGCTGCGGCAGACCCGTACCCGCAAACCGTTCCCTGAATCACTTCCCCGTGACGAAAAACGGCTGCTGCCGGCAGCGTCATGCTGCCCGGAATGTGGTGGTGCGCTGAGTTACCTGGGTGAAGATGCCGCCGAACAGCTGGAGCTGATGCGCAGCGCCTTCCGGGTTATCCGGACAGTACGTGAAAAGCATGCCTGTACTCAGTGCGATGCCATCGTGCAGGCCCCCGCGCCTTCACGGCCCATCGAGCGGGGTATCGCAGGACCGGGGCTGCTGGCCCGCGTGCTGAGTTCAAAGTATGCAGAGCACACCCCGCTGTACCGCCAGTCTGAAATATACGGCCGCCAGGGTGTGGAGCTGAGCCGCTCACTGCTGTCGGGCTGGGTGGATGCGTGTTGCCGGCTACTGTCACCGCTGGAAGGGGCGCTTCAGGACTATGTGCTGACTGACGGTAAGCTCCATGCTGATGACACGCCTGTCCCGGTGCTGTTGCCAGGTAATAAGAAAACGAAGACCGGGCGGTTATGGACCTACGTTCGTGACGACCGTAACGCCGGGTCAGAGCTGGCGCCGGCAGTGTGGTTCGCTTACAGCCCGGACAGAAAAGGTATCCACCCGCAGAGCCATCTCGCTGGCTTCAGCGGTGTTCTGCAGGCGGATGCGTACGCCGGGTTCAACGAACTGTACCGCAATGGACAGATAACGGAAGCTGCCTGCTGGGCTCATGCCCGCCGCAAGATCCACGATGTGCACGTTCGCACCCCGTCAGCGCTGACGGAGGAAGCCCTGAAACGGATCGGTGAGTTATATGCCATCGAGGCGGAAATAAGGGGGATGCCGGCGAAGCGACGCCTTGCAGAACGTCAGCAAAAAGCTAAACCGCGGCTGAAATCCCTGGAAAGCTGGCTGCGTGAAAAGGTGAAAACGCTGTCGCGACACTCAGAACTGGCGAAAGCGTTCACGTACGTACTGAACCAGTGGCCGGCGCTGGCTTACTATACTGACGACGGCTGGGCCGAGGCAGATAACAACATAGCTGAGAATGCGCTACGGATGGTCAGCCTGGGCCGCAAAAACTACCTGTTCTTCGGTTCGGATCATGGAGGAGAGCGGGGAGCGCTGCTGTACAGCCTGATCGGGACATGCAAACTGAACGGAGTGGAGCCAGAAAGCTACCTCCGTTATGTCCTTGACGTCATTGCTGACTGGCCGATAAACCGGGTCAGCGAACTACTCCCCTGGCGCGTAGCACTGCCAACTGAATAACACATCCCCGTCAATACGGTTCTCGCTGCACGCTTACAGTAATTCGGGGAGCTAAAATCGCTCAGAAAAGTACCGGGTAAGATAAGTAATGCACGTTTTAATTCTCCCGTTGGTAGACGGACGCTGAGGATACACAGCCCAGATATCCGCTTCCTGATACCATTGAGGGAGGATATGAATGAGCTTGCCATTTTCGATATACTTCTCCACATCCCAGGTAGAACGTAATACAATTCCGTGGTTCAGTAATGCCCAGGTCAGCACAACACTGCCGCTGTTTGACGTATGAAACGTATTCAGACGGCAGGTAAATTCCTGTTGTCCATCCGTCAACACCCAGTTTCCAAGAACAGCATTACGCTCCTGGAGCATCAGACAATGATGATCAACAAGCTCATCAATTGATGATGGCATACCAGCCTGATGAAGGTAATCCGGGGAGGCACACAAAATACGACGGTTTGTGGCGAGTTTTTTCGCTATATAAATTTCTTTAAAATCATTCCCGACGTGTATCTCAATATCTATCCCTTCTTCAACCAGATCAACATCGCGATCGCTGAGCAGTAATTTTACTTTAAGCCCTGGATACGACCGTATCAGCCCTGACAGCGCCCCGGCAACATACTCGTTTCCAAAACCGAAAGAGCAACTGATGGTGATATTGCCGCTGAGCATATCATCCGGCTCTGTAATGCTGCTGACGTAATCCCCCATCTGCTCAACCAGCTGTATCGCTCCGGAGAGGGCATTTTCACCGTCAACGGTCAGACGTACCATCCGGTTATTGCGAAAAAATAAGCGGGTATTCAGGTTTTTTTCAAGCAGTGCGATCCGTTTACTGATATAGGAAGCCGATTGCCCAAGCTCAAGCGCTGCCCGGGAGAAACTACCGTTTCGGGCAACGGTGATAAACACTTGTAAATCTTCAACAGAAGGCCAGCCTTCATGAGGCTGGCGGTAATATTTACCAACAATATTTTTTTTCATAATCAGTCAGAAAATTCAGGAGTACAGGAGCGTTATAGCACTGTTCCGAGAAAAGACTGAACACGGTGAAGAAAAATTTCCGGGATCTCTTCATGAGGAGAATGCCCGCAGGGAAGCGCTTCTCCCCTGATATCTTTTGCCTTTCCGGACCAGGTCTCAACAACATCATATAACTGACCTACTGTGCCTTTTGCCCCCCACAGTAAAAGCAGCGGACACTCGATACGCTTGTGTCGATCCTGTTGATCATCATCCAGATCTATGGAAGCCGAAGCCCGATAATCCTCACAGACTGAGTGAATCATATCCGGATTCTGGTAGCACCTCAGATAGTCATTAAATGCCTTATCTTCAGTAGCCCCTGGGGTCTTGAGCTGACCTCCGATATGTTTTCGCAAGAAAAACTCCGGGTCATGCGCAATCATTTTTTCCGGCAATGGCTCCGGCTGGATCAAAAAAAACCACCAGAAATAACGAGTGGCAAAAGCTTTATCGGTCCGTGCATACATGGTGGCAGTGGGGGCGATATCAATGAAAGTACAGCTTGTAACCCGGTGGGGATAATCAAGAGCAAGCCTGTGCCCCACCCGCCCCCCCCGATCATGACCAATAAAGGAAAAAGTCTGGATCTGGAGTGCATTCATCAGCATGACAATGTCATTTGCCATGACACGTTTTGAATACGGGCGGTGTGTCTCATCGCTGGCGGGTTTTGAACTGTCACCATATCCGCGCAGGTCGGGAAGGATAACCGTATAATATTTTGCCAGTTCCGGCGCAACCTTACGCCAGGTAACATGGTTTTGCGGGTGCCCATGCAGCATCACCAGAGGAGCTCCGCTGCCCCCTATCGCAACCCGGAGCATGATACCATTTTCCAGGACAACATCCCTGAGTTCAAAGCCAGGAATGAAAGGGGATGCACCACGTTCATAGATTGTATTCATGACCTTGTCCTTATACCAGCATAGCCGCAGCATCTGTATATCCTGCATCCCGAACGACATTGTGCAGTACCCCGATATGCTCAATTTCCACTTCCACAACATCACCATCATGCAGAAAAAGTGGCGGCGTACGTTTCTTCCCGACCCCACCGGGAGATCCGGTAAGAATGACATCACCGGCAGAAAGAACGGTAAATGTGCTGATATAAGCAATGAGAAATGCGATGCTGTGTATCATATTCGCCGTGGAGTCCCGCTGAACTTCGCGACCATTTAATCGGGTAACAAGCTGTATATTTTGTGGTTCCGGGATTTCATCTGCCGTAACAAGCCAAGGACCAAAAGCCCCCGTTGATGGCCAGTTTTTTCCTGCTGTATACCAGGTGTGCTGCCAGTCTCTTACAGAACCATCCATATAGCAGCTGTATCCGGCCACGAAGCTTAAAGCCTGTTCTTCAGAAACATGTGAACAACGCCGACCTATCACAACAGCAAGTTCGCCTTCATAATCAAACTCACAAGTGTTCTTGGGTTTGAGCAATACCGAATTATGACCGACTTGAGTATCCGGAAAACGAATAAATAAGGTGGGTGCCGGATTTATTTCATTAAATTCCTTTCGCTTTTCCGCATAGTTCATACCTGCGCAAATAATTTTCCCAGGCTCATCAATGACGGGAAGAAACGGTATAGCCTGAATATCGTGATCCGGATTGTCATACCGAAATGTTGCGGCTTCCGGCAGGGCATTATTTTCCAGCAAGGATTTGAGGGTCGGATATCTGTCCCCCAGTCTCAGAAAGAGATCAATAATACCGGTATTCTCCTTGATGATGCCGTAACGTCTGCGGTTATGAATACTGTACTGAACGAGTTTCATTATTTATCTCCTGTTATCAGTCCGTTACAGGTTGTGGTTTCAGCCAGGGGGAGCGGGAAAAATACTGTTTTTCAAACCGCGTTATGTCCTGCTGATATTTTAACGTCCAGCCAATAGCATCCCCTCCAGCAGATAACATCTCACGAACCATCTGACTGACATGGAAAGGAAATACACCATTTTGTGTGATGATCTCCCCGTCCGTGAGAGAAACGGTGATACGGTTCATTTCAGGATCGTTTGCAATCCGGCTTAACTGTTTTACTGAAGCATCGTCCAGGGAGAGGGTCAGTATGCCGTTACGCTGGCAGTTATCATTAAAAATACCGGCAAAAGTAGAGCCGATCAGCGCCCGGATACCGAGCTGTTTCAGACCCCATACAGCATGCTCCCGGCTGGAACCGCATCCAAAATTTGGACCTGTCAGCAAAAAAGAAGCATTCTGCCAGCCAGGCCTGTTTAAGATGAAGTCCTCATTCAGTTGCCCGTCCGGGGTAAAACGGAGATCAAAAAACACGCCTTTATCCAGACCGGCACGATCAATTCCCTTAAGGAATTGCTTTGGCATAATGACATCGGTATCAATATTCGCGTCAGGCATGGGAGCAATGACACCTGTAATCTGATTAAACTCGTCCATTTTCTTCTCCGGAATCAAGCAAAAGGCGTACATCTTCAAGGTGTCCGGCAACGGCAGCTGCTGCGACCATGGCGGGGCTCATCAGATGTGTTCTGGCACCTGCCCCTTGTCTGCCGGGAAAATTGCGGTTAGTACTGGATGCACAGCGCTCCCCCGGTAGAAGTACATCCTCATTCATGGCCAGACACATTGAACAGCCGGACTGCCGCCATTCAAATCCTGCATCAATGAATATTCTCGCCAGCCCTTCGTTTTCTGCCTGCTTCCGGACCTGCGTGGAACCGGGAACAATAATGCCTCTTACGTGGGGCGCAATTTTTCTGCCTGCCAGCACACGGGCTGCGGCTCTGAGATCTTCAATCCTTCCATTCGTACAGGAGCCAATAAATGCATGGGAGATCCGGATATCGCGAAATGGTGTACCGGGTG
Organism: Klebsiella sp. K4; assembly: GCF_014596785.2. Taxonomy (NCBI): domain Bacteria; kingdom Pseudomonadati; phylum Pseudomonadota; class Gammaproteobacteria; order Enterobacterales; family Enterobacteriaceae; genus Klebsiella; species Klebsiella sp. K4. Next base: position 10,156 of record NZ_CP115022.1, on the reverse strand, counting down.
CAAGCTCCATATACTGCAGAGCCTTCTTTATAGCCTGCTGCTTTAAGGGGTCCGGTTCTTTTCCGGGAAAAGGAACTGAACCGCCAATTGAACCGGTCTGGTCGGGGCTTATTCCCCAGGTCACTTTGGGTTCAATTTCCCGGCAGTCAATTTCCACTGTTTTGTCAAATACCGCATCAGGATCGCTGTACAGGGTTGACCACCGGGCTAATGCCTGGTCCCATAACTCGCCATTCGGTATCTGAGGTTTCCCCTGAATGTAATCAAACACTTTCCGATCCGGGGCAATAATTGCGCCACGGGCGCCTGCTTCCACAGCCATATTACATAGGGTCATGCGTCCTTCCATACTGAGGGAACGGATTGCTTCACCCTGAAATTCTATGGCATACCCTGTAGCACCAGATGCACCGGTTTTTTCAAGCAGCTGTAGAATGATATCTTTGGCTGAACAGGCCCAGGGTAATGTATTGCTAACCATGACCTTCATATTCTTTAGTCGACGATATATGAGCGTCTGCGTCGCCAGAAGATGTTCTATTTCCGATGTACCAATGCCAAATCCAAGCGCGCCAAACGCACCATATGTCGTGGTATGACTGTCACCTGCGGCAATAACCATACCAGGCATAATCAATCCCTGTTCATGCGCTACGACGTGTTCAATTCCCTGACGCGGATCCATCACATCGAATAGCTCAATTCCAAAGTCCCGGGCATTCCTGCGAAAATAATCCACCTGCAGTTGTCCGCCGGGATCGGTCATGGACGCATCCCTGTCTGGTCTGGTGGGATTAACGTGATCGATATTAAGCAGAAAAGCCTCCGGATGGCGTACCGTACGATGATGCTCCCGTATGCCACTGAAAGCCTGCGGGCTTGTATATTCATTAAGGATAGAACGGTCTATATAAAGAAGGACATGCCCTTCTTTATCAAGTTCCCGCACTGTATGTGTTTCAATCAGTTTTTCGTAAAGTGTTTTGGCTAACATTGACTTATCCAGAGTAACTAATGCTACAGGCTCAGGGGTGATAAATACGTCGCTTTTGTATCATGCCATAAATCTGGCAATACATTATTTCTATAAAGAAAAGTACTGCATTACAGAGTGTGTATTGAACTAAATAATTTCGGAAAGACTGTTTTTCTCGGCTGCTTTTTGATACTCGTATTTCGCTGATATCACCCGTGTGATCATAAGCCCAATGCCCAGCATAACAAGACAGGATATCGCCAGACCGCCCCACCCTTGTATGGCGAACAACCAGCCATTGACATACCCCATTACCGCACCACCGGAATAATAAGAGAGTAAATAAAAAGAGGTGGCCTGTCCTTTTGCACTGGATGTTCTGGCACTGACCCAGGCAAGAATGATTGAATGTGATGAGAAGAATGCAGCTGAAAGGAGCACCACGCCAGATATAAATAACCAGACAGACTCAGCAATAAATGTAATAAACACCCCAACCATCATAAAACTAATTAAAAAACTTAAAACATTCATTGATCCATATCGGATTGCCTGACGAGCAGCATAAGGTGCAATGAAAAAAGTAAGGGAAAAACTCAGTGGTATTAGCCCAATCCATGTATAGTCGAGGTTGTACGGAGCATTGTGTAAATTAAAAGCTAAAAAATTAAAGATGGACGTAAATGAACCGAACAGAATAAAACCTGTTATGAAACATAACGAAACTTTAATGTTTCTGATATGGTTCAGTCCCCCCCGGAAGACAACCGATAACTGTAGTGATGAGGATGCTTTAAAATTTCTCGATGCCGGTAACAGGAATTTCACCGCAAGAGCAATAATAATCAGGACACAACCAAAAAGAGAAAATATAACTTCAACAGAAAAATGCTCCATCATCTGGGTCGCAATAACCCTCCCTGACATACTTCCCAGAGAATTGCCAAAGATAAAATAACTGGTGATGATCCCGGCCATACCCGGAGAGACCTCTTCACTGATATATACCGTAATTGCTGCAGTAACACCGCTGACCGCAATACCCAGCAGTGCCCGGAAGATAACTAAAACCTGCCATGATGGTGCCAGCGCGCACAGTAACGTCAAAACACCTCCGGCAAAAAGGGATGCAAATATTACAGGTTTGCGACCAAAGCGATCCGATAACGAACCGCTGAACAACATGGCAAATGCCAGGAACCCTACTTCGGCAGATAATATCATGCCAACCTGATTCAGCGGAATATGATAAACCTCACTCAGTTTTGGTAGCAGCGCCTGAATAGAGTACAGTGATGCAAGTTCAGCCAGTCCGGCAAGTGGCAGAATAAACAACATTGGAAAATAACTGCCACTTCCGTCTTTTATTATATTCCCCATTACTATCTCCAGTATTTATTTCCTGACACAACCTCAGGTCAGGATTCAGCATCTAAGGTAGTGAATAAAAAAATTATGTAGGGTGATAGCCATCACGCTTTATCCTTAGCAATATTTCACAAATGTGTTTTACTAATTTCCAATAAGACATCTTGATGCACTAAAAAAATTTACCCAGCCCAATTTAAACTATCCTAGAAGGGATTATCAGAGTGTCTCAACTGATAATTTCTGAAGGTAAAAATATGACAGACAGCAGATGGCGGATAGACTGGCCCCCTGAATCTCCAGACAGTTGGTATCACTTAAGTTAGTGGTAAGCGTAAAGTGATCGCCGTATTGACGACTATTTATTGGTGGGATCTGCCTTCCATGACAGGAGCTCGGCGACTTTGTTCGACGGCCACTCCGGTAGCACACTCAGTATATGGCGAAGGTAATCACCGATCCGTTTCAGGGCCTCTTCTGCTGTGAAGTGGCTTTGTTGAATAAATCGAACTTTTGCTGAGTTGAAGGATCAGATCACGCATCTTCCCGACAACGCAGACCGTTCCGTGGCAAAGCAAAAGTTCAAAATCACCAACTGGCCCACCTACAATAAAGCCCTCATCAACCGTGGCTCCATAACTTTCTGGCTGGATGATGAAGCTATTCAGGCCTGGTATGAGTCGGCAACGCCTTCATCACGGGGAAGACCTCAGCGCTATTCTGATCTCGCCATCACCACCGTTCTGGTCATTAAACGCGTGTTCAGGTTGACCCTGCGGGCTGCACAGGGTTTTATTGATTCCATTTTTACACTGATGAATGTTCCGTTGCGCTGACCGGATTACACCAGTGTCAGCAAGCGCGCAAAGTCGGTTAATGTCAGTTTCAAAACGTTCACCCGGGGTGAAATCGCGCATCTGGTGATTGATTCCACCGGGCTGAAGGTCTTCGGTGAAGGCGAGTGGAAAGTCAAAAAGCATGGCCAGGAACGCCGCCGTATCTGGCGTAAGCTGCATCTCGCCGTTGACAGTAAAACACATGAAATCATCTGCGCTGACCTGTCGCTGAACAACGTTACGGACTCAGAGGCCTTCCCGGGTTAATCCGGCAAACCCACCGGAAAATCAGGTCAGCATCGGCAGACGGCGCTTACGACACCCGGCTCTGTCACGATGAACTGCGGCGTAAGAAAATCAGCGCGCTTATCCCGCCCCGAAAAGGTGCGGGTTACTGGCCCGGTGAATATGCAGACCGTAACCGTGCAGTGGCTAATCAGCGAATGACCGGGAGTAATGCGCGGTGGAAATGGACAACAGATTACAACCGTCGCTCGATAGCGGAAACGGCGATGTACCGGGTAAAACAGCTGTTCGGGGGTTCACTGACGCTGCGTGACTACGATGGTCAGGTTGCGGAGGCTATGGCCCTGGTACGAGCGCTGAACAAAATGACGAAAGCAGGTATGCCTGAAAGCGTGCGTATTGCCTGAAAACACAACCCGCTACGGGGGAGACTTACCCGAAATCTGATTTATTCAACAAAGCCGTAATTCGCACACAATCGCCTCAACAACTGGACGGCCTCTGAGGCCAGTATAAAAATCAGGTTCCGATTGTGCAGGTGCAACCTGTCACCATTTCTCAGTACGCTGCAACTTTTTCTGGCAGGGGATTAATTTCACACTACCTGATACTCGGTCTCATTTCTCAGCATCGACCAGATTATTCGCGCGTTTTTGTTAGCGACCGCCACGGTCGTTTTATTAAATCCGCGCCGTTCCTTTAACTGGTTAACCCACTGATTCATATGGCCATCATTGTTATTCGTGGCAACCCTGACGACAGCGCGGGCACCATGAATAAAAAGTGTCCGCAGATGCTTGTCGCCTTTTTTCGTCATATTCATCAGCACCTGTCTGTCACCACTCGAATGCTGGCGTGGAACCAGACCCAGCCATGCAGCAAAGTGGCGGCCATTCTTAAATTCAGTTCCTTTGCCAATAGCAGCAACAACGGCCGTGGCCGTTTTAGGGCCAATGCCTTTAACTCTGGCGATACGCTGACAGGCTTCTGATTGCCTGAATACTGTTTCAATTTCCTTATCAAAAAAATGGATCCGACGCCCGAGATCGTTAAAGAGCTCATAGAGCTCGGCAATTGTTCTGCGCATACGGGAACTTAGACCGTTTTCTGCATCTTCAAGGATAAGAGGAATAGCCCGGCGAACTCTGGAGACAGCACTGCCAATGGGGATCCCCCGGTCAAGTAACAGCCCTCTTATTTGACAGACTGTAGCAGTGCGGTGATTGACAATACGCTGCCTTGCCCGGTGTAAAGCCTGGATATCCTGCTGTTCGGGGCTTTTTGGTGGCACGAACTGCATTGTCGGTTGCATTAGAGCCACTGCGATGGCCTGTGCATCATTACCATCATTTTTTTGCCCGCGGACAAAGGGTTTTACATACTGAGGACTGATGACCTTTACTTTGTGCCCCAGTTTCTCAAACTCACGCTGCCAGTAAAATGCCCCGGTGGACGCTTCGATCCCAATCAGACATGCAGGAATATTTGCCAGCGTCTGGAGCAATTCTTTTCGGCCAGTTCGTTTCGTATAAACCGGTTTGCCGGCCTGGTTTAACCCACAGAGCTGAAAAACATTTTTAGCCAGATCAATACCCAGAAATACGATATTCATGGTGATTCTCCTGGTGAGCACATTTCGTACAGTTAACCGCAGCGGGAGGAGGTAGTCCATCCCATTAACTGGAAGAAAAAGTTTGGCGGCATGGGCGTGACAAAACTGCGCCGCCTGCGGCAACTGGAGGATGAAAATCAGCGGCTGAAGAAACTGGTGGCAGACCTGAGTCTGGACAAGGAGATGCTGCAGGAGGTACTGTTCTGAGGCCGGCTCAGAAGCGTCAGGCGGTGCATTTTCTGCGGGAGGCTTACCGTATCAGTGTCCGGCGGGGATGCGAACTGCTGATGCAGAGCAGAACCGTTTACCACTGGCAGAGCTGGCGGGATGATCGGGCGATAACCCTGCGTATCCGGGAAATAGCGGAAACCCGGATCCGCTACGGTTGCCCGCGTATTCATATTCAGCTGCGGCGGGAAGGCTGGCCTGTTAACCACAAGAAAACACACAGGATTTACTGTCTGGAAGGCCTCAACCTGCGCAGAAAGCGCCCCCGCAGGCATGTCAGTGCAGCACATCGTCAGCAACGTCCGGTCCTGACCGGAGTCGATCAGTGCTGGAGTATGGATTTCGTGTCGGATAACCTGTTTAACGGACGACGTTTCCGGGCGCTGACTGTAGTGGATAATTTTAGTCGGGAGTGTGTGGCGATCCATGCCGGAAAGTCGCTGAAAGGTGAGGATGTGGTCGGTGTGATGGAAAGGTTGCGGGTGCCGGGCAAGCGCCTGCCGGTACGTATTCAGACAGATAACGGCAGCGAGTTTATCTCGAAAAGTCTGGATAAATGGGCGTATGAGCACGGTGTTACAATGGACTTCTCCCGCCCCGGAAAACCAACGGATAACCCGTTTATTGAATCATTTAACGGCAGTCTGCGGGATGAATGCCTGAACATTCACTGGTTCCTGTCGCTGGAAGATGCGCAGGACAAACTCGACAACTGGCGCAGGGAATATAATCATGAGAGAACGCATTCATCATTAAATGACATGACTCCGGCTGAATTCATCCGAAGTCTCCGGAAAGACGAAGCTCTCTGATTTAGCACTGCACTGAATTTGGGCCAGGGTCAAAGTTAAAAAGGAGCACACTAAAAGCCTTAGCTCTACAGAGGTTCCTCCTGGTGCTCCCTCGGGAGACTATCTAATGCTAGAGACCAGTGCTTATATTTTTGCGATGAAGCAACCTAGAGGGTATACCTACATTGGTCTGGTGAAGAATTTAATCAACGAAGGTGAAGGACATATTTGGTGGAAAATATAAATAACGATGTACCACAGCATCAACCTTACCGAAATGAAAAGGTATTTAATTCCGGTAAGACAGCACTTGAGCTCAATTTTTCTGAGACAAATGGCAGTGTGAATCTTATCCTTGCGGGGCCTTTAGTATCGAAGCCGGGAAGTTTTGACTGGACTGGTCAAAAGGCCTTTTCAACAAAGCTGAGTGATGATGAAGTGATCACCTTGTGTATGGCGTTTCTTCGCCTTACTCATGAGGCTGTTCTGAAACATAAAAAAACAAAGCACCATAATAAGCAAGTCTACAAAAACGTAAAAGTTACTTTTGATGGTAAATCCACAGCAATGATGGAGGGGGGAGTTGTAGCTATCAACAAAGACGAGAGAGACATTAATTTTATACATAAAATTATTATTGATCCTGCCGCTTGCCTTCGCTTAGGTCTTTTCCTCTTGTCCGTCATACTGGCCCGAAATCCAGGGGTCCCATCTGACGCGGTTCTAACGTGCATGCGTCTTAATGCAAATGCTCAACTACAAAAGTAACTTTTCTATCTTATCATTCCCGTTTTACGGGAATTTCAAAAAAAGATACTTCCCTTAATGGGGAAAATACGCTCGGTTCATAGGATACATTAGATGTAACTATGGACTGACCCCATGCCTGTAGACAAATTCTGTCCTCACGACGAGGCCTGTTCGAAGGCCTCCGGACTGACGCCGCCGGGATGACTGTGGCGCCGGGTCCGATTGTAGAACACTTCAATGTAATCGAAGACATCCGCCCGGGCCAGATCCCGGTTTGGTATGTTCTCTTACTAATGCGTTCTTTTTTCAGTGAACTGAAGAACAATTCGGCCACCGCATTATCCTGGCAGTTGCCACGCCGGCTCAAGCTCGGTGCCAGGTTATTGGCCCGCAGAAGCGGTGCCAGTCGTCACTGCCGTACTGGCTGCCCTTACACAACCACAGACGGAACATGTTAAAGATCATTCCTGCCGATCGCATCTGGAAGGTAGCCGTTTCTCGTCTCCATTAATGCCAGTGTCAACATAGCTGTTTGTCCTGGCATTACCCCATTTCTCCCAAAAACGACGAAAGTGCCTGCAGGCCGCGTCATAACTGGCTTAAACATAGATCTTAACCGCAAAAGGATCCTTTACGCATTTGGTTTTACCCGCAATAATGTGGGATAAGACAACAAAAGGATCCGCGCGCTGCGATTTATTGTCATGGCAGGATCAGCCGCTTCAGGCCAGAATAGCTGTATCCAAACCCGTTGTGCGCTACGTGAAAAATAACTCATGAACAGCATCATTCCCCTGCAGAATTCACCAGATCGCGTCTCCCTGCTGCCGATCCGCCCCGGGCGTTGATTTTGCGACCGCGGTGGCACTCCGGCGGATGGCCACCTCAACAGGTGCCACGCCGGCTTACCTCCTGGCGCCGGAAGTGAGCGCCCTCCTCTGGTATATGCCGGACCAGCGTCACCACATGTTGTTCGCCACCATGTGGAATACCGGGAGCCGTATCGGTGAAGCCCGGACGCTCACCCCGGAATCCTTCGACTTGGATGGTCTGCGCCCTTTTGTTAGGGTGCTTTCGGAGAAAGTGCGGGCGCGCCGCGGGCGGCCGCCAAAAGATGAAGTGCGCCTGGTGCCGCTGACGGATGGCAGTTTTGTGCGTCAGATGGAAAGCTGGATGGTCACCACCCGCCCCGCCGGCGGGAGCCGTTATGGCCGGTCACGGATGAGACAATGCGCAACTGGCTGAAACAGGCGGTGAAGCGGGCTGAAGCTGATGGCGTGCATTTTTCGATCGCCGTGACGCCGCATACCTTCCGGCACAGCTATATCATGCACATGCTTTATCACCGGCAGCTTAGGAAGGTCATCCTGGCGCTGGCCGGGCATAAGGATCCGCGCTCGATGGAAGTCTATACCCGGGTATTTGCGCTGGACATGGCTGCCACCCTGGCCGTTCCCTTTACCGCTGACGGTCGAGATGCCGCGGAGATCCTTCGCTCTCTGCCACCGGCCGGCTGAGATTGTCGGGCAGGCGGCCGGGGCTTTGCCACTTAGTGAAGGAGATAAAGACAAACGCATTCCAGACGAGGCAGAGTCAGTCAGTCGCTTCTGAGTCTCTCACCGTGCCGGCTGCAGAAGCGTTACGCTTATCCAGTATGACCCGGGCATCATTCCGTCCGGGTCTGGAGAGAAATATTCATACCGCATCCCGTGTCCCCTCACCTTCTCATTGCACCATGACATCATTCGTATTAAGGAGCCCCGGTCCTCTGGTGACCAGCTGACATCTTCATACCGCAGACAATAAAACTTACTGCGATCCGGATATCAGCAAGTTACAGGGGATATACCTGAGGGCCTTTCCAACCGGGTAAGCCAGGTCGTTATTCAGTATATCGTCGGTGACTGCGTCCCGGGCCATTTCTGACAGCCATCAGGTTTCCTCTTCATGATTGCAGATATCAGTGCGAAGCTGGCTGAGGGTACGATAGGATTAACGAACTTCGGAGGACTGGTTTTAGCAGCTCTTGTATGGCAATGCCGGAATCAACGCTCTGCTGAGTGGCTTCATTCAGTGCGCACCGGGGATTTACTGAAATATTGACTGTGGGATGCAGTCACGTGGAGAGCTCTCAATTGGTCGGGTAACACCCTCGTCAAACTTGCATGCTTCAGTCAATATCAGCATATTCTGGCCATAAATGACATACCGCAGTCAATATTGTCCGATCTTTACCTGCAGGAAGGAGAGCGAATATTGACTGTAGTATGCGTGATGCACCTCACAGTCAATAACTAATTGCGTATGCATACGGCAGTCATGGTAATGCATATCGCAGTCAATTTTCCGGCTTCATCGCCGATAGCGCTTCAGCAAGTTTCTGCGGATCGATGCCTGCAGCCTTCAGTGCCTTGATGACTTCGTCATAATTCTGCTCCGGCGCCTTCTCTTCTTCCTCCTTGCGCGGTACCTTCACCGTCCCGCTGATGAGTTTGGGATTGCGATAATGAACGCTAAAGTAAGTCGCCCGGCCACGTTTAAACTCGGTGTAATCCAGATAGCCGATATCCCGAAGTTGCTCCATAGCCTTTCGGACCGTGTGGTTCTGCGTATAGACATTTGAGGTAAGATTCAGCCGGTCCCGCATACGTTTCATGGAGATAGGTGCGGGATTCTGGGGAAGGCTCTCGATGTAGGTATACAGCGCCTGGGCAGATTCCTTCCGCTGCAGGGCGTCAATGGCTTTCAGCCGAAGCAGGACCCGCCTGTCCATATGGTAAAGCTCAAAGAGCTTGGGTTCAGCCTTGATCTCCACGATATCCTCGTTGATGTCATAATAGGCTGACTGCACCAGATGGGTGGTCCATCCTTTGGTCTCGCTCTGGAACTTCAGGGTAACCGAGGCGAGTTTAAACAGGGAATTGCTGATGCGATCCCGCATTTTCTTGTTTGAGCGCCGTGAGTCAAATCCACACATCTTAACGAATTCAACGAACGACAGTTCCAGAGTGTCACTTTTTACCCCATACTCAGACATCGAGCGAATGATCCCGAGCCAGACTTTAAAATCCGTGTCCATATCAAGACGCGAACCGGTGATCTTAACGTCGGTGTACCCTTCGCTTTTGGCGATGGACAGCTGTACGAGCTCCTCAGTGGCATCTGTGACGTTTTTACGGTTTGCCTTACTCCTGGAGGTTGATTTCAGGGTTGGAACGAAGAGACCGAGCCTCATGAGCGCTACCGGCTGCACAGTACTGGTACTGTTGACATCCAGCTTAACAACTTCGCCGGTTGTCTTGTCCACTTCCTGAAGATTGAGAGGTAAGCTGTTATTTTCGCTCGTCAT